>JAJDBQ010000034.1 GCA_029261255.1 Nitrospirales bacterium | reverse complement strand
GCATCATGAAATTCCTCCCATGCTTGTTCGGTGGCGTCGGCTGCCTGTCGAATAAGCTGAGTCGCCTCAGCTTGAGAGATCCCTTCTCCCGATGAATAACTTTGAGAAGGGATCCCCCATGTTAGGAGCAGAATAAAAGTAATGGACCACATCATGTGAATGACGGTTGTATTTCGGATTTTTGGTTTCAGGTTTTTCACGATATCACGTCTCACAATTTTGCTTGGACCAGTTCATACATCTGACTGATTTCTTCATTATGCGGATCGAGGCTTAAGGCTTTTTTAAGCTGTTTGTTGGCCTCTTTCCATTTTTCCATTCCCATGTTTTTCATGGCTTCAATTGTGGCGACTCGAAGGGAATCGCTCATTGATTTAGGAGCGGTCTGGGCGCATCGAAATCCTAAGCCTACGCCATAGCTATTATTGGAAGGGTGATTCCAAAATCTGTGGGAAGTAGTAATGCTTGATTCTGCAGCGATCCATGATCCACCACGGATGACTCGCTTTGCCCCGACCGTGAGTCGATCGACATAGGTTCCCGTTCCACCAATCCAGATTGGCTTCAGCGGACCTTGGGTATTCGCAGGATGAGGAGTTTTTTGATAGAAATTCGGATCATACCAATCTTGCACCCATTCAAACACATTTCCTGCCATGTGATGAAGACCATATGGACTGGTGCCCTCTGTTAAGGAATCTACTGGGAGCGTGGCCTCCATGCTCTTCCCATAATTCGCTTTCGTCGAATCCAGCTCATTCCCCCACGGGTATCGCAGACCATTGGGACCTCGAGCAGCCCGTTCCCATTCTGCTTCCGTCGGCAGACGCTTCCCTTTATATTCACAATAGGCCTTCGCATCAAACCAATTCACTCCCACGACGGGTTGAGTGGGTTTGTTCATTCTAGGGTCATCCCAATAGGCTGGTCCGGGGTGGCCCTTGTCTTTCATAAACTCGGCATACAGTTGGTTGGATGTTTCATATTTATCAATAAAGTAGCCATCCAAAAAAACCCAGTGTGCTGGACCTTCATCGTGAAAGGCCTCTTTAGACCAGGGCATGCTCATCTGACGTTGATACAGTGTGAGAGATTGCCTAGACCCTGATTGGGATGCAGGAGCCTCCTTATCAATTCCAATGACTGTTGGCCCCGATGCGATGTAAGCCATCGCCTCCGGAATTGATTCGTTGGTTTGAGCAAAGGCAAAGAATGGTTGAAGAGTGAACGTGACGAGAAAGAGAAAAAAGAGGCTCCCCCTTAACAGGCCTGCCATGGGCAGGCCTGTTTTAGGAAAAACATGTGAAGTTGTATTTGGATGACGAGTGTTCATGATGTTGAGCTAACTCCTTTTAGAAGTACACGGATTAGATGTCCCTCAAGATAACCCTGCCTATTTCGCTTTTTTCATTTGATCCATGATTAGAGTTTTGGTCTGGATGTACTCGGCGTTCTTAGGAGCATCCTTCAAGGCACGGTTAATAGACTCTAACGCTTCTGCCCATTTTTCATCTCCCATGCTTATGAGGGCGTGCATGAAATCATATTGTGTGGCTTGTATGCTTCCAGAAGAACCAGACTTCGCGCATCTGAATCCCAACCCTACGCCATACGAATTGTTTTCAGGCTGATTCCAAAAGCGATGACTGCTATGGAGTGAGCTGGAGGGAGCGAGCCATGAACCACCCTTCAACACTTTGACTGGTCCTTGATTGGCGAAATTCAATCCTGTGGCAGGACCTTGGGGATTCAGCGCTGGGCTTTCCTTAAAATATGTAGGGTCATACCAATCTGAGACCCATTCAAAAACATTCCCAGACATGTTGTAGGCTCCGTAGCCGCTGACACCAGCGGGATAGGAATCTACGGCTGTGGTCTTGCCGACGTTTTGACCGTAATTAGCTTTGGTCTCATCAAGTTCATGCCCCCATGGGTAATGCCCATGTCCTTCAGGGCCTTTCGCGGCGCGCTCCCACTCTGCTTCAGTTGGCAATCGTTTGCCTTTCCATTCGCAGAATGCGCTCCCGTCGTACCAGTTGACGCCGACCACAGGTTGTTCAGGTTTACTCAGACGCGGATCATCCCAATAGGCTGGTGCTCCGTGGCTTGTGGCCTTCATGAAGGCTTTATACTCCTTGTTAGAGGCTTCGTACTTATCAATGTAATAGTCATCGAGCACAACATTGTGAGGGTGCTCGTCCTGATGTTCTTTGCTTCCCATGGTGAATTCGCCTTTAGGAATCATCACCATGTTTTCTGGAGCTTCGCTCAAGGCAGGACTTGTGGCTAAAAGAAGAGAAGCGAACGTGATACTAGAGAGGACGGTTAGCCTTTTCATTTTCATTTCTCCCTTTGATTGTGGCTGGTGAAACTGAGTGTGACGGAATTTGGTCATGGTTTTCGGGCTCCTTTGTGGTGAATGAGTTGATGATGTTCCGAACGCCAGCGGTTTTCCAGGATGGTGTTATCGAAGAGATCTCCGCATTGAAGACATTTGAATGCCTCAATTTGGAATGCAGCGCTTCCTTCTTCAGGGCAAATACAGAAAGTTTTCACCAGAAGTCCGTGGCATCGGGAACAGATTGATTGTGATCCAGATGAAAGTTTGTCTAACCTCGATAACGAGGTAAGAATGGGTTGTTGGTGTAATGTGGCCATTGTTTTCCTCCAATCGTTTATAGAGTTACTTGCTTGCGTTATGTTCAGTAACTAATGTTTGTATAATGTATGTATAGTGTTATAGCTCTATGTATAATGTTTGTCAATAGTTTTAGGTAATAGTTTTGACATATATTATACATATTGGTAAATTCACCTAATGCAAATGTATAGAATTCACAGATTTTCCAAGCTTACTGGGCTATCAACTCATGTGATTCGGGCCTGGGAACGTAGATATGGGCTAGTCACACCGGTAAGAGGAGCAAATCGTTATCGCCTGTATAACGATGAAGATGTCAGGCTATTCAGATATTTGAAGTCTCAGGTTGATCAGGGAACAAGTATTGGAGAGTTGGCCGAAATAGGGAGAGAAAAAATACTGGAGCAAGTTCAAAGGGAATTCGTGGCGGTTCCTGCTGAGCCGCCTCCTTCTGATCGTTTGATTGGTGAATTAGTCCAGGCTCTTCAGGAGAATGATCGGGCTATTTTTGAACGAAAACTGAATGGAGCGTTAGCCGTCATTCCATTTGAGGAAGCCTTATACCGTTTTTTACTTCCCTTACAGGAACAGGTCGGTCAACTCTGGCATGATGGCAGGATAGGGATAGGGCAGGAACACTATTCATCTAATCAAATTAAACAAAAAATTTATTCCGCCATGAACCAACTGCGAATGGTTGAAGAAGGCCCGCGAGTTGTTGTCGCCTGTCCTGCTCAAGAGTGGCATGAAATTTCCGCAATGACTGCAGCATATTTGTGCGCGGCTCGAGGATGTCGCGTTCATTATTTAGGCGCAAATCTTCCCATTCCAGAACTTGCCAAATATTGTGATCAAATTCAGCCAACCTATGTTCTCCTCTCCATGAGCATCGATCGCTCAGAGGCTGAAGCAAAAAACATCGTTCAAGAATTAGCCACGCAGGTGCGACCAATTGCACCGGTCGGCGTTGGTGGCCTATCGGCCCAAACGCATGCGGCTCTTTTCTCGGACGAAAATATTATGGTCTTCCCTGACTTGAAATCTCTCGATGCCTTGGTGTTTTCCCTCACTCATTAACTTTTTCGCGTATTTTTTTCGTTACCATTTCGATTTGAGGATTCAAAAACGTTTCTGAGGTTTGATCCAATTGTGCGCGTCACTTTACCGAGCCGTGAGTCAATTAATAAAAAATTCATTGAAATAGATTTAGCTGAAAGACCTGAAGAGACCTAAAATTATGACTCACTTTTCAATCTCAATACGAAGTGTATGAGATCACTAAGTTCGCGGTCTGTGGGAGAAAACATACGCAAGAAGAGTCTGGTGAGATGACATTATTTTTGGATGTCGACATGCAATCAGATTGAACGTTATCGGATTCAGACTACATCGTATTCAGATTGCGGACGCTCAATTTCATGAGTAAAAGGATGAAAAATGAAAATACCTTCACCTCTTTTATTTCTATCCCTTTGTGTTGTGGCTCTATCGGGGTGCTCCATGTTTGGGCATAGCGGTGTTGAAATTGCCCCATACGAGATATTAGAGAAAGAGGATGCTCTTGAGCTGCGTCACTATGAACGGTTGGTTTTGGTCACAACCGCTATGCCGGGTGGTATGA
>JAJDBQ010000033.1 GCA_029261255.1 Nitrospirales bacterium | reverse complement strand
GCTCCATGGGCACTGAGCCGAACTTCCATGCGCCAGTGTCATCCAAAAGCCCTCATGTGGCAAGGAGTCCCCCGCTTCCAGCGGGGAGCGCTTTCACCCACGGGCTTACGCCACGTGGTCCTCCGCGCTGGCTTTGATAGATCCGGAGAGGAGGCGAGCTTGACCTGCTGACAGCGTCAGGAAAGACTGGTCATGAAGGTCTCTGGGCACGTGAGTGCAACCGCATCAAAAACTAACTTACATCAAGCCGAGTGTTGCTTTGGCTTCATCAGACCCTGGAAAATTTGGACTCAGTTGAAAGGCCGCATTCAATGATTGCTTCCCTTTGAGGCGATCACCATTCTTAAATTGCGCCATACCTAGATGATACTGTACCACCGGATTCTTCGGAAGCTTTTCCGCTGCCTCTTGCAGTAATGACACGGCTTTCAAGTACACATCCTTTTTGTAATAAATCCACCCAAGTGTATCAGCAATATGAGGATTTTCTTCCTGTTGCCCACGTGCACGCTCGGCAAATGACAACGCCTCATCCAAATTACCTTCATGTTCCGACATGAGCCATGCAAGATTGTTTGCGGCTGGACTAAATGTGGGTTCAATGGCTAACGTTTTCCGATAATGCGCCTGAGCGTCCTGAATGTCATTTTCTTGTTCTGCCATCATCCCCAGAATCATGTGCGCCGATGCAGCCTTCGGGTTTTTTACTAAGAGTCGTTCATATTCTCTCACCGCTTCAGACGTTCTTTTTGTCCGTCGATAGAGTTCCGCCAGATTCATATACGAGACCTGCAGTTGGTCATTGAGCGCCAAGGATTGTTTAAACGCATGCTCGGCTTTGTCAGCTTGATTCGCCTCCATCCACAGCCCGCCGAGTAAGTTATACAGAAAGGGATCATCTGGAATCACCTCAATATGCTGTTGCACACGTTGACGTGCTTGGCCAGCTTCACCACGACTCACTCGAATGCTAGAAATTTGACTAAGGGCTTGAATCAAACGCGGATTGTGCTTCAGGGCTTCTTCGAAATGTGCCATCGCCCCTTCGTGGTCTTTATCCTGACGAGCGATCGACCCTAATTGGTAATGAGCTATGGCATCTTGGGGAATTTGCTTGATAATCGCTTCGTAGACATTCTTGGCAAGTGAAGCATCTTTGTTCCGGAGATAGGCCTGCCCCATCAAATGTACCGCCTGGACATCTCGAGGATTCAAGCGCACGGCCTTTTGCGCCTCCTCAATGGCCATACCATACGAGCCCTCGGCCATCCGAACCAATGATAAGGCCTTGTGAATTCCACGATCTTGCGGAGCCAACTTCACCGCTTCATTTAATTCCTGTAGCGCTTGAGGGATGTCCTTTTGTGAAGCAAAGGCCACACCTAAATATTGATGAGCCATCGTCTGATTTGGCTCTTCTTTTATCACACGTTGGAAAATTGGAATGGCCTCCTCGGATTTCCCCTGGCCTAAGAGTAAACGCCCCTGAAACACTTTCACGCTCAGATTTTTCCCATTTTTTTCAATTTCTTTAGAAATGAGGGGCGCCGCGTCATCCCACTTTCGATTGTCTAAATAAAAATTAATCACGGCATGCTGAGCCGACTTGGATTCGGGATTCAAGGTCGCGGCTTTCAGGTAATGTCCGATCGCCTTTGAGCCTGCCCCCAGAAACGTGTAAAAGTCCCCTAATAATATTTGAGGCTGTTCCTGCTTTGGCTTGTGGCTTGCTAATTTCAAATACACCTCTTCGGCTTTCTTCCACTGTTGAGTCGCAATAAAATATTTGCCGAATTTGTCATAAAGTCCGTCATTCTCGCCATCTAATTCCATGACTCGTTGAAACTGTGCCTCCGCCTCTGCACGTTTGCCTTGGGCTAACAAGACATCACCCTTTGCGAGAATGAGCGCACTTGAGTTCCCATTCAAGTGCAAGCCCTTCTCGATAATCGCTTCCGCTTCTTGCGGTTGTTTCATGGCCAAATAGGCCCTTGCTAACTCGAAATAAATTTGTTCATTTCCTGGATCTAACTCCAGCGTTGTGGTCAGTTCGCGAATGCCTTCCTGAAATGCCTTTTCCACAAGGAGACTTCGTCCTCTCAACAAGTGCCCCTTGGAATCTTGAGGGGCTGCGGTTAACACCATATCTGCATGTTTTCTGGCTTCCTCTGGTTTTTTCGACAGGAGATAGAGTTCCCCTAATTTCAATTGAGCATCTTGAATAGTCGGATCTATCTCAACAGCCTGTATCAGTTCTCCAAACGCCGATTGCAAATCACTCAGCCCTCCTAGCTTGAGATGGCTAAGAGCAAGCTGGTAGTAAGCCTTCCCATCTTTCGGATCCAATTGAATGATATTCTTAAATTCAATAACAGCTTCCTGGAATTTTTCACTTTTGAAATAGGCCATACCCCGCTCATAATGCTTGGCCTTCTTCTCTTCCGCTGATAATTGCGTACAGTTGGCCAGACTCACCAACAACAATGGCAACACTACGCTCAATAACAGTCTGGTCAACTGTGCCCCTGGCATACCTATACGACCTCTTCTAAATTGTGCTGGCAGTCCTGAGAGAACACCAGAAGGGCTTATTCCATACAAAAAATTCATCAGCCCCTTCGGCTAGACCATGACAGTGTTCATTGACATCCGTCATCTCGCCGGCATGTAAAAAAATCACTACGTCTTATTAAGGCTATTGAGCGTCACGCGAGCTTCGTCGGAGCCTGGGAACTCTGGGCTTAATTTAAAAGCTTCTTCTAAGATCGTTTTAGCCTGCGCCTCATCACCTTTTTTAAAGAGCGCCATGCCTAAATGATATTTCACTTCTGGGCTCTCTGGAAGTTTCTCCACGGCTTCCTTCAATAGTGACACCGCTTTCAAATACCCCTGCTTCTGATAATAAATCCACCCCAAGGTATCGGCTATCGCGGCATTATCACTCTGCTGCGCACGGGCATTCTCAGCCAACGCCAGGGCTTCGTCAAGGTTTCCACCATCTTCCATAATCAGCCACGCCAAGTTATTTCCGGCTGGCGCAAATTTGGGATCGACGTCCAAAATTTTTCGATAATGCGATTTAGCTTTAACATGATCTTTCCCCTGCTGCGCCATGATCCCTAACACCATATGTGCTGCAACGGCTTTAGGATTCTTCACTAACAGTTGTTCATATTCCTTGATGGCCTCATCCATCCGATTTGTTCGCTGATACAACGCTGCTAAATTCATATATGAGGCCTCAAGCTGCTCATTCAATTCTAATGATTTCTTGAACGCGATTTCCGCTTTATCAGCTTGATTGGCTTGCATCCAAACTCGGCCCAATAGGTTGTAAAATAGGGAATTCTTAGGGGAAGCCACAATTTGCGTTTCGATACGCTTCCGTGCCTGCTCACTCTCGCCTCTCTGAATCCGAATACTGACAATTTGGGTTAACGCTTGCCCAAAGTCCGGACGCAATTTGAGCGCCGCTTCAAAATGCTCAATCGCATCTGGGAACTTTTTGTCTTCCTGAGCAATGAGTCCCAACTGATAATGAGCCAGAGGATCTTGAGGAATTTGCTCGACAATCGCTTGATACACTTTTTTGGCCAGCGCGATATCTTTTTGCTGAAAATACGCTTGGCCTAGAATATGAACGGCTTGCACATCTCGAGGATTAAGTTTGATCGCCATTTGAGCTTCTTCAATAGCCAAGGCATAATCCCCTTCGGCAACCCTCACTGCAGCCAACGCTTTACGCACCCCTCTGTTCTGGGGAACCAATTTCGCGGCTTGATTCAGCTCTTGCACGGCTTGAGGGATATCTTTTTTGGCAGCAAATGCCAAACCTAAATACTGATGTGCCATCGCTTGTTCAGGGTCTTCTTTGAGAATTCCTTGAAAACGACGGATCGCTTCATCTGTCTCACCTCGTCCTAACAACAATCGGGCTTCAAAGACTCGGTGCAGAGAATTTTTGTTTTTCGCATCTGGAGCGCCCGAAAGAGCCTTCTCCGCGTCATCCCATTTTTGATTATCTAATTGAAAGTTCACTAACGCGTTATGAGCTGACTCGGATTTGGAATTCAACTCCACCGCTTTTTGATAATGCTCTAACGCCTTCGCCCCCGTACCCATAAAGGTGTAAAACTCTCCTAAGAGCATTTGTGGAGTCTCATGATCCGGCTTCCGACTTGCTAATCTCTGGTAGGTCTCTTCAGCTTTCTTCCATTTTTGGGAAGCAAGATAATATTTTCCTAACTTGGCATAAAGTGCCTCATTGTCTGCGTCAATTTCTAGAGCCCGTTGATAGAGGGCCTCCGCTTCTGATTGTTTCCCTTGAATCAAGAATAAATCACCCATCGCCAATGTTAACGTTGCGGAATCCTTCCTGGTTTCTAGTGCTTGGCGCAAAGTGGTTTCGGCTTCTTCGGGTTTTTTCATGGCCAGATAGGCTCGAGCCAGATCGATATAGATTTGTTCGTTTTCTGGATCTAACTCAAGCGATTTCTTGAGTTCGGCAATTCCCTCCTCAAATTCTTTTTCAATAATGAGGCTTCGGCCTCGCAAGAGGTGGCCCTTCGGATCTTGAGGAGATGAGGTCAGCACAATCTCCGCATGCTTCTTCGCATCAATCGGTTTTTGCGATAACAAATAAAAATCCCCCAACTTGAGGTGAGCATCTTCAAGAGTCGGGTCGATTTCAACAGCTTTGGTGAGCTCCCCAAACGCAGCTTGCAAATTGGGCATTCCACCTAATTTCATATGAATAAGCGCGAGTTGGTGATAGGCCTTCGCATCTTTCGGATCCAACTGAATGATATTTTTAAATTCAATTAACGCTTCCTGATATTTCTCGTCACTGAAATAGGCCATGCCACGCTCATAATGCTTGGCTTTTTTCTCTTCAGCGGATAATTGAGTACAATTACCCAAGCTCACCCACAGCAATGGCAGCACCAAAAAGAGAAACATTCCCGTCAACCGTGTCCGTGGCATACTCATACTCCCTTCCCTGAATAAATCGTGATCTGTTTTGCTCAATACGAAGAAATACCAATTGTTTGCTTAGGTAATTTCTATATCTTGACAGACTCGCTCTCTTAAGACTAGAGGCTCCATCGACGAGTACATCATCATGCAAAAAGAGTCAAATCTCCACGATGATGCATCATGATAAAGAAGCCAGAGCAACGATTGATGAATTGACAGCTCCAAGAAGCCACCGATATAGTCTGGTCACATTTTTCTTGAACAAATACAAATGGTTTTTGCTCATAGATATCTCAATTTTTTCAAAGGTAACACCTTATGACCCAACAAGAAACAGCCTATTCCCTTGATCAAATCGGCTACACAACCCTCAGGTTCAATAGTACGGGAATCTTTGAAACACATAAAGACATGATGGTCGACCCTTATGCCGAGACCCGAATGCATAAAGTTCCTCAGGTTGAAGGGATTCAATATGCACCACAGATCACAGGGAAAATACTACCGGCCTTAGTAGTCTTACATGATCAATGGGGACTCACGACTCACATTCAAGACTTAGCCAAGGGACTTGCGTGTCATGGTTATATCGTCATGATTCCGAACCTCTATGGCCGCATAGGTGGAATGGTCACAGCCAATGCCGAAGTCGCAGAAGCCCTGAGGGAAAAACTCAATGAACAACAAGCACTTCAGGATGTCAGTGCCTGCTTTGAATATCTCAATACCAACATCGCAGAAGATACCCTGCTTGAACGAACCGTGCGCAACGGACATGGTATATTAGGTATTGGAATGGGAGGGACGCTCGCGATCAAAGTAGCGGCACACCGTCGACGACTTCAAGCCGCGGTGGCCATAGGAGGAACGCTCCCTACCGAACCGGCAACAGCACAAGGGCTCTATTGTCCTCTGCTGCTTCAGCAACCTGGACAATCCCCAACAACTTCTCCCGAAGATCTGGGAAATTTTTGCCAAACGGCTAAAGATGCCGGGAAAAAAGTCGAGCTACAGACCTATGACGATGCCTCCCCTGAATTTTGGCACCCACATTCTTCGCAGTACCGAGAGACTGATATGGCCAATGCCTTACAGCGCTCGCTGGACTTTATGGGCAGCCTCGTCAAAAAAGCGTAATCTCAACATCGACGCCATGCTCCATATGTCGGCTTAAATCACAATGGAAATATTGAAACAATCCATCAGCCGCGTACTCCCCTTTTTTTCGTGTTCACATACGTCCGGCACGCAAAAAATTCGACAGCCTTGCTGAATGACGTTTTAACTATTTCCTTCATCAACTGATACCAAAATTTTCCTCGAGCCTATACGGGCTGTTTCGCGGAAATATTCAACAGACTCAGAAGCCTTACCCCATTCTCCATGAACCCCGATACGGGAATGATCACGTTGCTCCATTGTAAGTGGCTCACCGTCCCTTCTCTTCTCTTCTTATGCCTACTCGCTCTTCCCACTGTGAAGGCACAGAGCAATGACCGATTTGATCACCCAGGAAAAATGTTAACAGAGCATCGTCAGCGTATCCTTTCACTTTCCTCCAATAAGGAAGCCTTAGCATTCAATCAACGCTTCACACCTCATCAACGACGGTCGCGACATACTCGCAGGCACAAAACACCCTCTCATAACAGAAAAACACTCAGCGCTATTCCCCAAGATATCAACACAACAATCACCACATTCTGGGCCGCGTTAACAACAATCGGCTATGTTCAAGAATTTCGCGCCAAACCTGAAGCCTCTCTTCCTAAACAATATCTCAGGAAAATCGTCTTATTAGGTTCGCAACGTGAATGGCTTCTTTCGAAACCTTCCCTCGATAAACTCAAGTACCTCTTGGATTTTCACGACAAGTTGTCGACGTGGGCTCAGCAAGGACCACATCATTCTTCCTCTCATGAGGATATCTCCAAATTTGACAAGCTGTACCGCCAATTCGATTTAACAGCGAATCAACAAACGTGGATTGCCCTATTCAACGATCTTGGGTTCAGTGGGATTCTGACTCGGCTAGAGGAATATGGTCAAACACAAGACCAGGAAGATTCACCGCTTCCTTCCTCCGAATCTCTCAAGCAGGCTGCTATGCTGCATTACATCGAAACCAGACTGTTTCCAATGTTTCATGCTCATCTTCTGACTCACGCAATTCAGGTCGAAGCTCAAGCCTATGATGTTGCTTGGAAATCATGGAGTCACATCCAAGAATGGCAGGAGCAAGAACGCACTCAACTTGCGAAGAGAAGGCTGTGTGGCACATGGAAATGGATCGTCCATAATCACCAGAACCATGGCGATCATAAAACGACGATGACATTTAGCTCACCAGAGCAATCGACTCCATCACAAGTGCAACCCACGACCATTCTTATTCACGGAGATACCGTCTTTCTCAAATGGACTTTTCCGCAAGGTATTCAAGAAGATAGTCTACTGATGAGTAACCGCGACACCCGTCTCGAGGGAACCTTTACTAACTCCCTTGGGCCACACGGCAGCATATCTGGAAAACGACTCTCTCCTTGCAAAGAATAAACTCACACATTCATTTCCCTCCTCCGTAGTTTCTCATCATCAAGAGTTAATCTGAACGAGCAAAAGAAGACTCCGCTCACGACAGATCAATCCAAAGAACCAATCATTTACACTCAAAGGCCGGATAATATTTTCGAAGATGTTGAATAGGGGAAAAGAATGTTGAAAAGCAATACCTCTCAGGAAGAGAGGGAAAGACATCAGAAGATAACGCGCTGAATCAATGCTTAAAGGAGAACGTTTTGAGGAGAGATTCTTGAGCAGGTTTGTTTTGATATAATGCGACATCAGTCGCCAAAGTCACTTTCTCTAGTTCTTCTGTGACTTCAATCACACGTTCATTTTCACTTCGCGACGAGGGAATGGTCTGTCGTTCAATATATTTCAAGAGACCCACTCCACGAGCAAACCATACGGTCATCGTATCAGTACCCTGAATTGTCTTCCCACTTCCAGATAAGTGAACGTGCATCGTCATTTTCGCTTCTAAGCGAATGGCCTCAGGATAGACACCTGAAGGAACACTGACCGTCTCCCGCGTCTGAGCTGATGACGTCGCCACGATATCGACCTTATCAGACTCCCCATCCCGATCAATGTCCATCCCAAGCGCAAGTCCATGTCGATTAAATTGCTCAAACGAGCTTGGAATATCCAAGGGAAATCGGACGATCTGATACGGCACTAACTGACGTTCTAGCGTTGTTCCAGGCTTCGATCCATAATAGCGAATACCCGCAGCATCGCGGCGATAATAACTATCGGACGGACCTTGATTCCCAGGATTCGTATCATGAAACACTGTCACACCCACGCCATCCTGCGTTTCTGTTCCAATGACTTTGGAAACATTGGTAAACCGCGCATCTTTCTCAGCAATCTGAACCATCCCCCCCTCAATCATCCTTCCGCGGTACACCCATTCATTCCCAATTTGATCAGGGAAAAATTCATGAATGTTCTCAATCGTCACAGTTGAAGTGTCTGCTGCCAAGATAGGAGAAGACACACCGAGCCACACAAGACTCAAAGTACAGACACAATACGCTGTTCGACGAAATGAGAGAAAGAGAGAAGAATACATCATGGTTAGCAATGTATAGTAAACCTATCATAGCGACTTCAAAACCAGCAAGGTTGCTTGAAGAAAGAATAAGAGATCAAGGACTTGTCTTCCATGACGTCAATTACAGAAAATGTTCGACATGGTTCATTTGAAAAGCAAAGATGACACCTGTTCCAATATTTTAATATGTGGCGGGTCAGGGACAATCGGCCGGGCGATTGCTCATGAATTTGCGCGACATGGATGGGGCGTAGGTATCCATTACCATCACAACCGCTCCTCTGCAGTAGAAGCGATTACCGAAATGAAGACGTCTAATGAACACATCCGAATGTATCAGGCTGATGTCAGGAGTTCATCAGAAGTTGAGAGACTGTTTCAAGATTTCTTAGAAGACTATGGCACTCTCGATCTGCTCGTCTGGGCGGTTGGCGTTGCCCCATCAACCCTTCTCGCAAAAACCACTCCTGATGAATGGGAGCAGACCCTGCAGACAAATCTTACTGGGGCATTTCACGTCTTAAGGGAAGCTGGCCCTATTTTTCAACGACAACGCGATGGTGCAGTTATTGTCATAGGGTCCCTATCTGGAGAACAAGGCATGACGGGACAGACATCCTATGCCTCTTCAAAAGCTGGCTTACTCGGCTTGATGCAAACGGCAGCGCAAGAATGGGGAAGCTGGAATATACGAGTGAATGCAATTTTCCCTGGTTGGCATGCCTCTCCGCTTTCTGCCACAGGCATGGATTCAACCTTCGGACAGCACACTCACATTCTCAAGAGCACACCCTCGCTCAAACAGGTGACCGCAAGCGTCTTCCATCTCGCCGTATCTCAGAACATTTCCGGCCAGGTGTGGAATCTTGACAGTCGCCTCTGGTAATCCTTTTCTATGAGTTCCTCATTCCCTTTCAAAACATGCTGAGATGACACACCAAGCCTTTTTCATAACAGGAACGGACACCGGTGTCGGCAAAACAACGATCACGGGAGCAATAATTCTTGCCTTACAGCAACAGGGGAAACCCGTCGGGGTACTCAAACCGATTGAAACTGGAGTAGATGCGACACAGAGAGAATGTTCCGATACCGATCGATTGCGTCACTTACTCACTCCTCCCCCTTCGTTTGATTCCGTTTGCCTCTACAGCTTTCCTCAGCCTCTTGCACCATTAGCTGCAGCGCAAATGGCAGGAACAACAATCGACTTCACACGGATTCATTCACATATGCACGCACTCGCACACCAATATTCAGTTCTCCTCATCGAAGGAGCTGGAGGAATTCATACGCCGCTGGCCCCAGGACAATCCATGCGAGATTTAGTCAGGCTGTTGGATATCCCCTGTTTGATCGTCGGAAGCACGAACTTGGGAGGCGTCAACCACTGCCGGCTGACAGTCGAAGCCTTACAGCAAGTAGGCATTCGACCGTGCGGCATTGTACTCAATGACTCCAAGTCCACAAACCAGTCCGCAACAACTCAGCAGCAGCAAGAATCAACAGTCGAACTGATTAAGGATTGGGCTTCCGTGCCGACTTTTGGACCAATTGATTATGTAAAAATTATCGAGACGAAATGGCAGGAAGGTGTGACTCAGCTAGCAGAACATCCGCAAATTCACCGGCTCGCCATCCACCTTAGTGAAATGGGGACAGAAATTGAGTGAATGCCATTTGTCGATCTTCCGCATCTAATATTCCAGAGGCCACAGCCACTCCATTAGCCCCCGCCTGACGTAATTCCGGGACGACGTCTACCGAAATACCCCCGATCGCAAACACGGGCAAGGGCGTGAGCCCTCGAATATGCTTCATTCCTGCAATACCCACCACGGGATCATGATTCGCTTTCGTGTCTGTCGGAAAGATCGGACCAAACCCAAGATAATCTGCCCCTTCTTGAGTGGCCTTTTCAACGTGTTCTGAATGATGCGTCGACACCCCGATCACCATGTTGTCGCCCACAAGATTTCTGGCTAACGCTATTGGTAGATCATCTTGACCAAGATGGACTCCATCAGCCTCTACAGCCATCGCCAAATCACAACGGTCATTCACCACAAACATCATCCCCCATTTCTTGGAAACTTGACGAAGGGTGGAAGCCATCGCATAGGCATCTCTCATCGACCCCGTTTTATTCCGATATTGCACTAGCTTGACGCCTGCCTGCCCTGCTTCATCGAACACCTGCGGCAATGAGCAGCGCGAAGACCATCGCTCATCTACAATAAGATACAGTCCGTTGAGGAGAGAACCTAGATGAGCACGGGAAGGGTTGTCGGCGGTCATACAGACTGCAACGTCAGCAATCGATCGAGAAAACGTGTTGAGACTGGACCTTTTTGAAAATCGGGGTGGTCAAGGATTCGTCGATGAAGAAGAATGTTGCTTTGAATACCTTCGATCACAAATTCATCCAGGGCTCGACGCATGCGGGCCAAGGCTTCGCTGCGATCCCGTCCGGAGGCGATAAGTTTGGCAATCATTGAGTCGTAAAAAGGAGACACCACGCCGCTTGTATCCATCGCAGTATCAACCCGAATACCCGGGCCTCCTGGAACACAAAACTTGGTAACAACCCCAGGACTTGGCGTCATACGAACAGGGTCTTCAGCATTAATTCGACATTCGATCGCATGGCCAACTAATTGAATGTCGCTCTGTTTATATGAAAGCCCATGCCCAGCTGCCACACGAATTTGTTCTTTAATAAGATCCACACCGGTCACCACCTCTGTCACCGCATGTTCCACTTGGATCCGAGTATTCACTTCCATGAAGTAGAACTGCCCTTTCGCATCCATGAGAAATTCAACAGTCCCCGCATTTCGATACTTGACGGATTTCATGACCTTCACGGCAACCTGCCCCATTTTTCGACGCGTGGTCTCATCAAGAGCTGGCGAAGGTGATTCTTCCACCACCTTTTGATATCGACGCTGCACCGAGCAATCTCGTTCCTGAAAATGTACGACGTGCCCTTTATGGTCAGCCATCATTTGAAATTCGATGTGCCGAGGATCTTCAAAAAATCGTTCGAGGTACACACCTCCATGGCCAAAGGCGGTGCTCGCTTCTAATTGCGCGGATTCGACAGCCTGATCCAAGTCCTCTTCATGCCACACCACTCGCATTCCCCGGCCACCACCTCCAGCCGAAGCTTTGACGATCACAGGATATCCGAGTTTCTTAGCAGTAGATCGACAGGCTTTAGGATCCTCGATTTCCCCGTCACTTCCTGGCAAAACGGGTATCCCATGCTTTTTCATATGCGCCCGCGCTTGAGATTTGTCACTCAACAACGCAATATGCTCTGAAGACGGGCCAATGAAGGTGATCCCGATTGATTCACAAACTTCAGCAAAGTGCGCGTTTTCTGCAAGAAAACCATAGCCCGGATGAATCGCGTCGACTCCCGTGATTTCCGCCGCACTCAAGACATTCGGAATATTGCGATAGCTGAGCCCTCCCTCAGCGGGGCCCACACAAACATGTTCATCAGCATAGCGAACATGTAAGGACTGGGCATCCACCTCGGAATGAATCGCAACCGTCCGAATCCCCAGCTCTCGACAGGCCCGAATCACCCGAAGGGCAATTTCTCCGCGATTCGCAATGAGGATTTTTTTAAACACGAGGTATTCTCGTCAACATGCACATCTGGATAGGTTTCCTGTTGTATGTTCCCACTTGAAGAAACGTATGGATTCGGTGTATCAACCGGAAAGAAAATTTCCGCCTAGGACCCTATAGCGGATCAATCAAGAAGAGTGGTTGTCCGAATTCAACCGGGGTGGTACTTTCGACGAGAACCTTCACCACTTTCCCATCAGCCTCTGCTTCAATTTCGTTCATGAGCTTCATGGCCTCAACAATGCAAAGTATCTGGCCTTTTTTGACCAACGTGCCTTCATCAACGTAAGGATCCGCATCAGGAGAAGAGGCTCGATAAAATGTCCCAACAATCGGGGAAGTCACAGTCAGGAAATGCAGGGATTCTGATGGTTGCGCAGAAGGAGAAGATGGCGTAGAAGAAATGGGTTCAACGGTTGTTGCGACTTCAACTGAAGGCGCAGCCATGATAGGGGCAGGATCTCGCCTCACCCGAATCCGTACACCCTTTTTTTCTAGTTCCAGCTCAGTAAGATGATACTGGTTCAGTAGCTCAACAAGATCTTCAATTTCTCTTCTTGATGATTCTGGCATAGGTCCTTTAGTTCGTACAGACAATCTGCGTGATCAAGAAATCTAGCGAACTCGCTCGACAAAGGTACGGGTTCTCGTATCAATCTTAATCATTTCTCCCGATTCAAGATACAACGGCACTTTGACGGTGGCCCCGGTTTCGACCTTGGCAGGCTTTGTCCCACCAGTTGCCGTATCACCACGAAAACCAGGATCAGTTTCCACGACCTTGAGTTCCATGAAAATGGGCAACTCCACGATGATAGGCTCCCCATGGTACAACAAAAATTTCACAACGGTATTTTCTTTTAACAAATCGACATTTTCACCCAATCGATCTTTGGAATAGGCAATCTGTTCATAGTTCGAGGTATCCATAAATGAATACTCATCTCCCCCACTATAAAGAAATTGCATTTCGCATTCCTCTAAATCTGGTTCCTCAAATTTCTCTCCTGAACGAAATGTGCGATCAAGAACACTCCCAGTCTTATACGCTTTGAGTTTCGTACGAACAAACGCTGGACCTTTTCCTGGTTTGACATGCTGAAACTCCACGATATGATAGGGCTGCCCATCAATCTCGAGTCTGGCCCCATTTCGAAAATCGGCGGTTGAAATCACGACAAATACTCCTCAAGAAAAAATAAAAAAGTCTTTACGTTTTACGTTGAAGGGCATGCACAATCGCCCGCAGGCCCAACTCATAACTCTGCAGACCAAATCCTGAAATTTGCCCCAATGCCACGGAAGCTAAATATGAACGACGACGAAACGATTCTCGACTATGTATATTCGATAGATGGACTTCGACCATCGGCAGACCAACGGCTGTGACTGCATCTCGAAGGGCGATGCTCGTATGCGTATAGGCCGCAGGATTAAATACTAATCCTTCAAATTCAGAGGACGCCTGTTGAATCCAGGAGACTAACTCCCCTTCGACATTTGATTGCCGCGCTTCAACAGAAACTTCCAGTTCTGTTCCCAATGTGACGAGTGCCTCATTAATTTCTTCCAATGTGGTTGAGCCATACACCATTGGCTCCCGCGTTCCGAGTAGATTGAGGTTTGGGCCATGCAGCACCAAAATGCGTAACATCTTCAGGTATCACCAAACAGGTCAGATCGAAACGATTCAGAAAAATTGCCACACGGGCATAGGTAATCAATGGAGATCAAATCACGAGAGGACGCGTCAAATTCTACCAGTGCGAAGTAGATGGGTCAACGCAATTATTCCCATCGCTTCAAAGGTATCGACCCCCAACTCGCTCCATCAATACGCGACGCAACTCAACCATCGCCCAGGTATCTCGGCCACAATATTCCTCTAATGCCTTCGCAATACGTGCCCGCTCCATAAGATCAGTTTCTGAAAAGACCATTTTTTGATACATCACCGCGGCCACCGCACCATTTTGAATAGTTAAATCATCATACGCCAACTTGGGCACCAACGCTGGCAACACATTTTTGATTGAAAACGACCCCTCAAACTCAGGATGATAATAATGTTGCTGAATGACAGCAAGGAGATCCCAGAGCCGTCGTACCACCTTAGACAAAGCTGGCTTCAAATGAGGCAAAAAGTCTCCCAGCGCAAAGAGAAGAAACCGTTCATACTCTGAATACACACACACGCTCCCAGTCTCTCCCAAGCTATCTAAGAGTTTATGTGCCAATTCTTCTCGAGGATCGCGCCCATCCACACATAAAAATTGTTGATGCAGAACGGTCCCATCTTCATATTCAATATGATTAGACCACTGAAAGGGGATCGGTCTATACGGCCGCGTATAGGGGAACACCGGAATGGCGGGCATGAAGGTTTCAAAATCTAAATGATGCACGGGGTACCGAACCGACTGTAAACGGGCACGCAACACTGGGGAGATCCACTCCACATTCGCTTTCACATGTTGCTGGATGTCCGTTAATTGGACGTGGGCTGGTATCTCATCAATGGTTTCAATTCCTTCTTGTAACAACATTCTTTGAACCTTCGAGACGCCCGGAAGGTACAGCACCCATCGTGGTGATTTGTCTTTAGTACAATGATTCCAAAAGGGACATTCATAGGGTTGGGAACAATGGCCATCTGGGGCAATGTCAGGGAACGTGGGTTGTTTCAACACGTCCCACATTTCTTGTAATTGTTGGTGGACGAGGACACGCCGAGCCAAAACCTCTTCGGTCATATTATCAAGTGCAAACATTTCGTCTAAATTCAGCTCACCACCCAAGAACACATACTGCGTGTTGAGATGCATCAAATAGCACCCATCGACAACCAGGCCTGCGCCTTCCAACACAGCCGACTGAATCGCCAAATCATCCAAATGCGTGGCCTTGACCTTTGACGTGGCCTTCACTTCAATTAATCGCCACCGTGTGGCATCCAACCGTTCAATGGCATCCACTCGCACAAGAATGCCTTGCCACACAAACGCCCCTTCAAAAATTGTCGTCACAGTAGGATCAGCCACCAACTCGGCTGTTCGAACCAAGGCAGCAGGAATTTGGCGATGCGTTTCTGCCACTAACACTCCGCCAGGGAAAAATTCTCTGGCTAGCACACCGACATCCGTTCCCATATCCATGATCGCTCGTCGATCTGGTGTTGGAGGCGTGGCTAATTCCGGCGAATGAATTTCAAAATACAATCGCTTATGACACTGCAGTCCGGCTAAAAACCGACTCTTGGATAAGCGATGCGCGGGCACAACTGGCCCTGGCGGGATGTCAGGTGCAGAAATCTTCGTCGTGAGGCTAAGAGGATCCACTACAAGGTAGTCCTCTCCATTTGTGATAATGCTGTCATCAAAAATAAACGGCGGCGCTTCAATACATTGCCTCAAATAAACAATCGAGGCAACGGTCAGCAATTATCATTTGTTTATCATTGCTGCTAACATAACATCATGACAGATCGTCCCCACTCAACGCATCAGGATTCGTCCCAACAACACTCACAAGCGAATGATCACAAAAAAAATATCAGTCAGCTTGCCCAAGTACTGGCTCACTTTCTTGACGCCTCACTGACCATTCCTGGAACGACAATTAAAATTGGGCTAGATCCCATCATCGGTTTGATTCCGGGGATCGGAGATCTTATCAGTAATGGAATAGGGTCGTCCCTTCTCTTCTTAGCCACGAAAGCCGGCGTTCCTCGAATTGTCATCTTGAGGATGTCCTTCAATATCGTCATAAATATGGTGGTTGGAGCCATCCCCGTCATTGGCGATCTTTTTTCTATCTGGTTCAAAAGCAATCTCCAAAATGCCCAACTTCTGCATCGACATTCTCAAACAACCACTCCAGTCACGACAGTAATCGATTGGATGTATGTCAGCATCATTATTATCGCCATGATCCTCTTACTCGGCGTCACGTTTAGCTTCGTCTATTGGGTGGGCTCTTCCCTTCTCGCTCTCCTTGGCCTGACAAAATAGAATTCCTGGAAATCCTCTGCACGATGACAGCACGCGTTCTAGGAGTCTGTCGGACTTAGGGAATCGAGAGCGAAAAAGCGGCTGAGCGAGGACAGATTTTTGACGATTTCACCGGCCCATAGTGGGACTATGGTCCAAGAAATCGGTGAAATATGGACCGCTTAGACACTTTTGCAGCCGATTCTTCCTAAGCCCGACAGGCTCCTAAAGCAACTGAGAACCTAATTCATCTGCAAACTGACGACCTTTGGCCGTCAAAGCAAAACGATCAGCGACTTGGATCAAATACTTCTCCTCTAAGAAGGACGTGAATGAAGCAGCCCAGTCCAGATCTTGGGAATTGATTTCAACCCAATCCTTCGGCACACCATCCAACATCCGCAATCCAAATACCACCCGTTCCTTCTCTTGTTGACGAATCGATAAGTGTTCTCGCTCCGTCACTGCCGACTGATCATTCTCCAGTCGTCCACAGTACTGCTCAAGATTCGACACATTTCCAAAACGAGATCCGGCCATATACGATTGTGCGCTAGGACCGACACCTAGAAAGTCTTGCCCCTTCCAATAACACTGATTATGCCGGCATGCTCGACCCGGTTTCGCCCAATTAGAAATTTCATACTGCTCATAGCCCGCCGCGGCTAACTGCTCATTCGCATACACTTGGAATTGTTGCTCTGTTTCGGTTTCGACCAGTTTCAACTCGCCCCGTCGAAACGCATGTTCAAAGCGTGTCCCCTCTTCAACCGAAAGGGCATAGCAAGAGACATGATTCGGTTCACACTCACACGCCTGCTCAAGCGTGCGATCCCACGAC
>JAJDBQ010000032.1 GCA_029261255.1 Nitrospirales bacterium | reverse complement strand
TCTTTGTCTGAAACATCTAATGCGGCAAAGTACTTCATCTTGGCATCCTCCGTTCGTATAATAGGGTAACTAGCCCGTTCTGCCATCTCAGAGCCTAGCCAGATGCCTTGCACAAAACCACTTATAGTATCTGTTACATTTCTGGCTTATTCAGCATTAGGTTACTCGTCTTCCGAAGCTGGATACTCTGATAAGAATAACCAGATTCCCTTTTCAGACATTATCCTCATTGCCTGCGGCGGGAATGCGGCTCCACCACCAAAACCGTTCTCGAAATTAGTTCGATTCACTATTCCAACATCAGCTACGTAATCGCCTATGGGAAGGTTTGAGCCGAATTCGTTTAGCCAATTTTCAAGAGCTTCCATTTGATCTACTAGGGCCCAACAACCCTCACAGAGATCAGCAATATGCTCATTTTTTTTATCAGGCACTCTTTTGTAGATAATGATAGGCATTTCGTAATCTCTTTCTTACCGAATAGAGCAACCTAGGTCAGGTTCTCTAGTATTTCCTGAGCCCTCTTTAGTGCGCGTTCATTCCTCGGAAGAAACACGTTCCTTATCCAATCTTTGTGAGGTGGCAATACCTTGCCGTCCCTTACCTTTTCAACAAACCAAGGTCGAAACCCATTCCAATGCGCGTGCTTTCCACTTTCCAGATATTCACGTCCTTTGACAATCGCGTCTTCAAGATGTTTGATGCGTTCAAGAATTTTCTTCTTTTTTAAGTTCATGAGCGTCACACAATCTTTGAAACAAACTAGTGAGTATATTGGTCCATATAGCTCTATAGAATGCTAAATTCCAACCTGTAGGCCACGTTTTATCAAGAGGTGAAGGCATCCATGTAACACTATGGGGTATTCTGTTACATTTTCAAGGAATCTTAAGTTTTTAATAGAAGGAAAATAATTTTAAAATCAATCGCTTACAAATCCTCGATTATTGGGTATGGCGAAAAATGTAACAGTTCTCCTAAGCGAAGTGTTACATTTTTAGTATTTTTGGTCACCTCTGTTGTTCATCCATTTTGACAAATTTCTTCATAAGCCTGATCTTCTGAGGCGAGTCTCGGCATCACAGAAACTGCCCTTAGCGCTTTAAAATCAGATCCACGTGATCATTGTCTCTTTGCTTTATCCGACGCCTGCTGTTCGGCCCCTGGATCGGACGCTCCTAAAATCCTGCGGGCCTTGTCTGAGCGTAGCGAGTTGGTCCGCTCTCCCCCCTGCGTCCGTCCCATCCAATCCAGCCGAACTGGGCGTCAATGGTTTTGGGTCCTTTTGCCGAAACAAAAGGAGCTCGGTCGCCGGGCCGAAACCCGGCAACACCAAAACTTACTTAGATATCAAATTGGGAACCCGAGTGAATACCAGAAAAATTAGGTCTGAGGTACTCCAGCTAGATCCAACAGAAACGCATACACCATCGCAGTTTCCTCATAACGCTTAAAACGCCCAGACGCCCCCCCATGCCCCGCATCCATATTCGTCTTAAGCAGAAGACGATGATCATCCGTTTTAAGCGCACGCAACTTCGCCACCCATTTAGCCGGCTCCCAATATTGGACTTGAGAATCATGAAGACCCGTCGTCACTAACAGATTAGGATAAGACACGGCCGTGACATTGTCATAAGGAGAATAGGACAACATATAGTCATAAGAGTCTCGCTGATTCGGGTCTCCCCACTCATCATATTCTCCAGTTGTCAGCGGAATACTGGCATCCAACATCGTGGTGACCACATCAACAAATGGGACTTGTGCGACCATGCCATGAAACAAATCCGGCCGTATGTTCATCACCGCACCCATCAGGAGTCCCCCCGCACTTCCACCCATGGCATACATCTTCTGTGAATCGGCAAACCCTTGCTGAATGAGAAATTCCCCACAAGTAACAAAGTCGGTAAACGTATTTTTCTTCTGGAGGAGTTTTCCACTCTCATACCAGTGCCGGCCCAATTCTTCTCCTCCACGAATATGAGCTAAGGCATACACAAACCCGCGATCCAACAAACTCAAACGCGCGGCACTAAAACTGGCATCCATACTGGCACCATACGAACCGTAGCCATACAGCAAGAGCGGATGCGACCCATTAGGAGAAAAGCCCTTTCTATACACCAACGAAATTGGAATGAGCGTCCCATCGGATGCTGGTGCCAAGAGCCGCTCTGTTGTGTAGTCACTGCTCTGAAAAGCCCCAAGGACTTCCTCTTGTTTCAAAAAGACCTTTTCACGAGTTTCCATATGATAATCATAGATCGTCATGGGCGTCGTCATGGAGGTATACCCAAACCTTAGATAGGGCGTATCGATTTCATAGTTATCTCCCAATGCCGCATAGTAGGCTGGTTCACCAAAATCCAACTCATGCTCAGGCCCTCCAGCATGAGGCAGCATTCGTAAATGTATAAGTCCTTCTTTGCGTTCTTCAACAACTAAATACTCACGAAAGAGCTCAAACCCTTCAAAGAAGACTTCGTCACGATTCGGAATGACTTCCTGCCATTGCGCCTTGAGGGTTGCACTCAGGTCCGCCTTCATGAGTCGAAAATTTTTGGCCTGATCATTTGTACGAATATAAAAATGATCTCCAAGATGATCGACATCATATTCATGCTCTCGCTCTCGCGGGCAAAAGACTTGAAACTTCTCGTAAGGTCTATCTGCATGTAAATACCAATATTCGCTACTCACCGTTTGGTGTAATGCAATCATGAGAAACTGCTTTGACTTGGTCTTGGTTACATAGGCCGAAAAGGTTTCATCAGATTCCTCAAACACCAATTCATCTTGGTCAGATGGCTGTCCTAACACATGTCGATAAATTTGAAATGACCGTAACGTATCAGGATCTTGTCTCGCGTAGAACAATGTTTGATTGTCATTCCCCCATTCCATATTCCCGGTGACGGTCGGAATAACATCTGACAGAATTTCTCCTGTTGTCAGATTTTTAAATCCAACGGAATAGATTCGTCGTCCCTGAGTATCGATGGCATACGCCAAAATGTCTTGCCCTGAACTAACCATCCAATTTCCCAACGAAAAATACTCATGTCCTTCGGCCAGCTCATTGCCGTCCACCATGATTTCTTCAGGGCCATTGATCGATCCTTTTTTCCGGCAATAGAGGGCATATTCTTTCCCCTCTTCATACCGAACATAATAAACATAATCCCCTTGCTTGAAAGGAACAGATAAATCGCTTTGCTTGATACGTCCTTTGATCTCTTCAAATAGTTGACGTTCAAAGCCAGCCGTATGTTGACTCTGCGCCTTGGCATACTCATTTTCTTGCTGCAAGTATGCGATAACGTCAGGATTTGAACGATCGTTCAACCAATAATAGTTATCAACTCGAACCTGTCCGTGTTTTTCTAACTGATGAGGAATAATTTTCGCGAGAGGAGGAGCAGGTCGGGAAGGATTAGTCATAATAAGTTCCTTTGTATGTTTCCTTGGTTCATCATCAAGATAGATTAACCTAGAAACGGCAGTTGGGTACGAAAAAGCTGTGTAAGATATTTACGTGCATAGGGAATTGAAAAAACTCGTGGTCACCTTGTGGGTGATGAGAGATTTTTTGAATTTCCTAGGTGCGTGAAGAGCTTAAGCAGACTTTCGTGATCCAACTGCGGTTTCTAGGCTTAAGCATCATCAAAATTTCTTGGAGCTTTGCGAATGCGCTTTGTCTGAGTGCGCTGCTTTTTATCTTCCAATCGTTTTTCACGAACACCTCTGGGTACACGAGTCGGTACACGGTATTTCCGAGGTTGTAAGGATTTATGCAACAAATCCACGAATCGCTCAATGAGCTCTTCCCGATTAGCAGCTTGGGATCGATGTCGTTGGGCCTGCATTCGCAAAATGCCTTGTTTGTTAATTCGTGGACCCAAGCTTTCAGCAATTCGCCGCTTTTGATACGCCGTCAACGCTGAAGACAGGTGTAGATCAAATTCCAAAATCACACAGCTATTCACTTTGTTCACATTCTGGCCACCTGGACCTGAACTTCGAGTAGCTGAAAATTGAATTTCAGCATCTGGAATGGATATGGAGGCATTGATCACGATGGACATAGATTTACTCTCTCTACCCTCTAGTCGGCACGAAAAGACTTGTGCAGAAGACCAAAATATGAACGGAAAGCATTATCCACACCTATCTGTAAAAGAATCCACTAACGATCAGGCCTGCGAGAAATCCACCAAGAATTGTCGCAGACCCTGCGGAGACTCCTGAATTTTGACTTTCACGTCACCCATAAATTACCTAGGCAATCCTAGTATCAGCAGACGAGGGAATGTTCAAAAAAGGTCGTCCAGAAAGGCCGGAGCCCTTTTGACGAGCGGAGCATACACTCAGCACGGAAGCACGGAAAAAAGGCGACCTGCCTGTGCGAAGCCGCTCCCGGCCTTCGTAGCCGAAGCTACTTCGGCGGAGTAGGCTCGGCAGGCATGATAACCGCTAGCCTATCAGCCGTAGCCTTGGCGAAGGTTGGCGGCTTTTTTCAACATTCCCCTGCTATTTCACAAGTGGTCACACCTCTAACATAGCCACAAACGACAAAAGCAGGAGCTCAGCACTCCTGCTTTTGTAACAACAACCCACTATTTTCAACAAGACATGGCTACATATACTTAGCTCCCATGGATAAAATACTTAGGTAACTTCAAAGATGCCTTATCTTATTTCAGCCAACATTTCTTTGACATGGGAATCTTTTAATTTATTTAACGCCACGACTTCAATTTGGCGAATACGTTCACGGGTCACGGACATGGAGCGCCCAACTTGCTCAAGCGTCCACGGCTCGTCTCCGCCAATCCCAAACCTCAACCGAACCACTTGCTCTTCACGAGGATTGAGCACTTGAAATATTTTCCCCAGCCATTGGGCATCTGATTTTCGCGAGATGTCTGCATCCGGAGCAGGACAATCAAGATCAGGGATCAACCCTCCGATCTCTGTTTCTCCATCGGCGGACGGAGCATCCAAGGATATGGGTTCTTGAAAGGCTTCTAGGGTTTCTTTGACTCGGTCACGACTCATACCCAACACCTGTCCAATTTCTTCAAATGTGGCTTCTCGATCAAATTGTTGCGAAAGTCGCTGCGCGGTTTTCGCAATTTTCGTCGAGGCTTCATTTGTATGCACCGGCACCCGAATAGTCCGGCTTTGGTCCGCAATGGCTCGCGTGATGCCCTGACGAATCCACCACGTGGCATACGTGCTAAACTTAAACCCACGAGTATGATCAAATCGCTCAGCGCCTTTCATTAACCCGATGTTGCCCTCTTGGACCAGGTCCAAGAAATTCAAACCACGCCCAAGGTAACGCTTGGCAACGTTCACCACTAAACGAAGATTTCGTTGAACGAGTGTATCCTTTGGCTCTTCAATCTCCATCCTGAGGGTTTGAATCGAACGAGCCAGGTCTGTCGCCAATTGACTCATTTTTTTTCCAGCAGTTCCCTTCGAGACCGCCGCGGCATGTAAGACCTGCACACATTCTAGACCTTCATCGATGACGGGAGAGGAAAAGCCTTTCAAGTCCATCAACTTTTGTAATTGCTCATAAACCGGCTCAACGTCTGCATTTTTTTGTAGCTTTGCAGCCAAGCCTTGTGCTTGATTTAGGACTGCTCGAAGTTGTTGAGTCCCCTCATAAAGACGAATCCCTAATTCCCGTTCTTCATCGGCTTCCAACAATGGGCGGGAACGGAAGCCTCGAAAATACAAGGATTCTAAATTCACCGCCGCCGGCTCAAGCGCTGGCTTAACCTGCGCATCATCATCCCAACCAGCGCGTCTTCGTTTTGAAGATATGCGAGTCTGGACAACCGGCCGCTTGATCACGCGCCGTTTTTTCAAAAAGGGTGCATGATCGTTCTGCCCTTGAATCAATGTGGGAATAGACTGAAGTGTTGTCATCACAACCCCCTTTTCAAAAATGGCGTACATGTCGTTACCAATTTCATCATTGAGGTATAGATGTACCATCCCGATGTGAAAGGGGAATTAAGAGAACATTAAAACTTTTTAATGGAAAACGGCGGAGAGAAGAAAATTACTCAGACAGTCACTGCTGACAAAGGAAGAAAAACGATAAAACACGAACCTCCATGAACGGTACTTTGCAATTCGATGGTTCCATGATGCACCTCGACAATCCACTTGCAAATAGCCAAACCCAACCCAGACCCTTTAGCCCCATGCGCACGTGCTTCATCTGTGCGATAAAAACGATCAAACACTCTTGCGTGATACTCAGGTTCAATGCCAATGCCGTGATCTTGAACGACCAGTTTGGCCTGGTTGCCAACAAGGCCCAAAGACAACTCCACAGTTTGTCCTTCCTGTGAGTATTTCACCGCGTTGTCTACGAGATTCAATAACAGTTCGCGCAATCGCAAATCATCGCCTTCCACCATAACCGGCTCAATGCTAGAGAGAACAGTCTGAACCTGTCGCTCCTTTCCTAAAACTGCCGCCTGTTGGTGAATTTCTCGAAAAAGATCGTCTAATTGTACGGGGTACATTTTCAATTTTATCTCACCGAGATCGGCACGAGACAAAAAGAGTAATTCATCCACGATTCGGCTCAATCGATCAATCTCTTCTAAATTGCTTTCGAGGACCGCTCGGTAATCCTCCGCCTGGCGAGGACGGCGTAATGCCAGCTCCGTCTCTCCTTTGGTAATCGTGAGAGGGGTCCGTAACTCATGGGAGGCATCTGCACTAAATTGGCGAATTTGTTTAAACGACACTTCCAATCGTCCAATCATGTCGTTGAATGTTGAAGCCAATTGTCCAATCTCATCATTGGAAGGCGGAGTCTGAATGCGTTGACTCCAGTCACCCGCGGCTATACGCCGAGCCGCCTGAGTAATAGCATGAACCGGACGTAACGCTCGTCCAGCTAAAAACCACCCTCCCAATAACGAAACTAACAAGGCTAATGGAGAAGCAATGTACAAGCCGGTTAATAAACGACGGAGCATTCGATCAGTGGCTTGCAACGATGTCCCCACCCGCAAAATGTTCACCAACTGCTCTCCCTGACGAATGGGAACAGAGAGTAGTCGAAGCGACACACCTTTCTGAAACTCAACGGATTCAAATGTAGATTGGCCATCAAGCGAAGCCCGAAAAGCGGTTTGGCTCAAAGGAATTTCTCGACTTTGTATGTTCGAAGATTGAATGGTGACTTGTCCCGCTGGTCCGAAAATTTGGAAAAATTTATCCAACAACGCAATTTCCGGAAAATCTTGTGACAAATCTTCAAAAATGAGAAAGGGACCAAAGCGATGTTCACCCAGGGTCCTAATCGCCACGGCTGAGGCTTCATCTAATGATGCATCCACTTGCTCGCGAAGAGCACGTGACATCACCAAATATAATGCCACAGCAAAGAGGAGTAAGATGAGCGCTAAGGCCGACCCATACCATAAGGTGAGCCGAACGCGTATCGAAGTGTTATTCACCCATCAGACCTCATCATATACCCGCTCCCTCTGATGGTTTGAATTAAGCTTCGCTCTCGCCCCTTATCAATCTTATTCCGCAGATAACTAATGTACACATCAATCACATTCGTAAATGTATCAAAATCTAAATCCCACACATGCTCAGCAATCATCGAACGCGTCAAAACGCGCCCAGCATTTCGCATGAGATATTCCATGAGGGCATATTCCTTCATCGTAAATTCCACGCGCTGCTCACCACATGTCACCTCTCGTGTCACAGGGTTCAGCACGACGTCATCCACTTGCAAAATACCTGAAGGGGCCCCGCCAGCACGTCGAAGTAAAGCCCGAGCCCTTGCCAACAATTCTTCAATCGCAAAGGGTTTGGTTAAATAATCATCTGCGCCGGCATCAAGACCTTTGACCCGTTGGTCGACCTCTGAACGTGCCGTTAAAATCATCACTGGCGTTTTCACTCCAGCAGCACGCGCACGCCTTAAGACCTCAACCCCAGGTAAACCCGGCAGCATTAAATCGAGAACAATCAGATCATAGTTGACCATTTGCGCCCAATCTAACCCACCGGCACCGTCCGCACAGACATCAACGGCGTAACTCTCTTCCTCTAATGCACGACGGATAAACGACGCGACTTTTGGTTCATCTTCGACAACTAAAATACGCATGCTAGAAAAATTCTACCATCTGGGCATAAGAAGGGAGAAGGGCAAACGTCCGAAACGATTCATAAACGTCAGGATCATTTCTTTCCAGGCATGGCGCGAAGGAGCAAGGCCATCGATGGGGTTGTTGAATAATACACATTCATGTCACAAAAAATGTCTCCAGAGAGTTGTCGACTCTTTACTGACGGGAATGTTCAATAATGCCCGTTCAGTAAGACCGCAGCCCTTCCCGACCTTCGTCGCTCACTTCCGCCTACGGGGGCCGAAGCCTTCGGCGGAGGACTCAGCGGAGTAGGCTTGACGAACGGAGCGTTCTTCCAGAACGTGAGTACAGAAAAATGGCGACCGACCTATGCGAAGCCTCTCCCGGCCTTCGTAGCCAAAGCTTCTTCGGCGGAGTGGGCTCGGCAGGCATGGAACCGCGAGCCCGTCAACCGTAGCCTTGGCCCGCTTGCGCGCCAAAGCAGGCTTCAGCGGCGAAGGCGAAGGCTGACGGATTTTTTCAACATTGCCATGCATGACATAAAAAAAGGCCTCGCCATACATATGACAAGGCCTTTTCTATTCTCAAAATTACTCTGGATTACAAATGGTCAACTAAACTCCGTAGCTTGTGACTGCAACTAGGATGTCGGAGCTTTTTTAAGGCTTTCGCTTCAATCTGTCGGATTCGCTCACGCGTGACATCAAAATCTTGTCCAATCTCTTCCAAGGTATGATCGGTGCTATCACCAATTCCAAATCGCTTCCGAATGACGGTTTCCTCTCTTGGAGTCAACACGCCTAAGGCATTGGCGATTTGACGTTGTAGGTCATATCGGTTCGCCGCATCCATTGGTGATACCGCATTTTTATCTTCAATCAAATCACCTAATTGGCTATCTTCTTTTTCCCCAATCGGAGTCTCCAAGGAAATCGTTCCCTTAGAAATATCCAGCATCATACGGACTTTTTCTGGAGTCAAACCCATCCGACCGGCAATCTCTTCAGGAGTCGGTTCCCGGCCCAATTGTTGAACCAATTGCCTAGCCGTGCGAGCAAGCTTGGTATTCGCTTCAATCATATGTACAGGGATACGAATCGTCCGCGCCTGATCTGCTATCGCACGAGTCACACCTTGCCGAATCCACCAAGTTGCATAGGTACTAAATTTATACCCACGCTGATATTCAAATTTATCAACGGCTCGCATCAATCCAATATTACCCTCTTGGATAAGATCAATAAATTGCAACCCGCGATTGGTATACTTTCTCGCAATACTCACAACTAAGCGTAAATTGGCTTCAATAAGCTTCGCTTTGCCGCGCTTCACTTTCTCTTCAGCTGTGCCTAAAATCATCAAGGCCGACTTAAATTCATCCATCGGCATGGCTACCACATCATCCTGAATGCTTTGGATCGCCTCTTTAGCAGTCGCCACGTCTTTCTTCAGTCGCTCAATTTCTTCGGGAGTTAACTGAGGCTTTCTTCTGCTTGACGCTTTTGAAACCGCCTTGGGTTTCTTCCCGATGACCTGAATCCCGTCCTGCCCTGCAAAACCCAGTTTCTTCGTATTCCGTGTGATGACTAAATCAGCCGAGCGGATGTCCTGACCTAAATCTTTCACTCGCTTCAACATTGAATCTTTCACACGTTGATGGAGATTTAATGATTCCACTTGATCAACGAATTGATCCGTGAGAGACGTTAAACGTTTATCAATTTGAGTTTGTTTAGTCTTGGGTGCTGCTTTTTCACGATTTTGGGCATAAAGAGACACGAGATTTCGGCCAAGCTTGCGCACGGTGGTCAAGCTTTCGAGTGTCCGCAGTCGAAGCTCTTCATTCTCCTGTTCTACAACAGCAGCGTCTTCTTCAACTTCCTCCTCGTCCAGCGTTTCCTGCAACAACACAATATCCCGCACTCGAATCTCCTCCAACTTCAATTGATCATGAAGCGACTCGAGGTATTGAATATTGACCGGCATACCATAGACAGAGCAGGCCAAGTCTCGTTTACCTTCTTCAATATGCTTGGCAAGCTCAATTTCACCCTCACGTGTGAGTAAGGGGACTCGGCCCATTTCCTTCAAATACAATCGAACCGGATCATCAATTCGAGTAGGCTCTCCTGGAGTCAAATCAATATCCAATGAAGAATCAGGTTCGTCCTCTCCGTCTTCACCCTCTTCAACACCTGTACTCTTTTTCACAGAAGCCAACTGCAAGACTGTCCGCTTGACGGGGTCAATCACTTGGATGCTTGCCTCATGTAACGCACCCATAATCGCATGTAACTGTTCAGAGGTGATTTGATCGGCAGGAAGAATATTCGTCAAATCCTTCACAGTAATCAGGCCCTTGGGACGACCGATTTCTATCAGTCGCTGAATCACCTCTACCAATGATGTCGTTTTTCCCATGCGTGGCTCCTTAGATATTAGTAGCGAGTCTCAATGATAACACTTTTACGTAAGCCTCATAACACCGCTGCACGTGGTTGATTTTTCTTGTCGAATCCACTCAATGAGTCTCATGGAATCTAAAAAAATACTTTTCATCTCCACTCAAAACCCTTCATAACCTTCAGAAAACACCTGACGTGCTGCTCTGTCCATGCACAACCAGAAGCGAGCAGTATTATTGGGAATGAACGATAAACCAACTGTTAGAAGGCGCAATTTGAAAACACTATACGCAACATTAGAAGGGAAAGTAAATGGACACCATTGAATATATTAAGAATTTCCTACTTTTGCACTGAATTTAATTGCCTAGCTATTAAACCCTAGCAAGACAGTTTTTTTCACCATAAAGTAATCATAACAGATTAATTTAATTGAATTATTATTGAATCAATCATGATGAACCAATAGATCTCTCAATACATCAACTTACCCTGAATCATCAAGAATGGCCTGCAATATCCGAGAAGATACCCAGAACCAACAATTTTTCACATATCGCGCATAAATCTTGACGAACAAGCGATCGAGAGAAAGACTGCCTCATGATTAAGCTCCTGTTAGTAGCAGATGATCACCAGGAAGCCTTGACGATTAACAATATGCTGAAGGAGGGGCTCCAAAATCAATTCACGATGGAGCAAAGTCTGTCGGTCACTGAAGCCTTAGATCTCGTTCAGCACCAATCCTTTCAAGCCATTATCTTGGATCTTCATCTACCCGAAGGACAAAGCTTCGAATCTATTCCTCAGTTTATCCAATACTGCCCAGGCGCTCCTATTTTGATATTGAGTAGTGTCGAAGACGAAGAACAAGCCATTCTTGCGGTGAAAAGTGGAGCCCAAGATTATCTCATCAAAGGGCAAACAAGTAGCTCAACCTTGTGCCGCGCCATTCGCTATGCGATGGAACGTCATCGTGCCACCCAGCGCATTACGCAATTGGCCCATTATGATCATCTGACAGGCCTAGCGAATCGTGGGCTCTTCTATGAACGCTTAAACTGTGCAGTCGCTCGCTGCAATCGCAATGATATGGCGATGGCATTGATGTTTTTAGATTTAGATCATTTCAAGGCGATCAATGATACCCTCGGACATGAATGCGGAGACTCGTTACTCAAAACCGTCGCGACACGTATCAAAAAATGCATCAGGGAAATTGACACAGGCGTGCGCTTAGGTGGAGATGAATTCGCGGTCTTACTCGAACAAATTGTTTCAGTTGAAGACGTGGCAGCCGTCGCACAGCGCATCCTTCAGCTCCTCGCACAACCCATCATCGTGAACCACCATCAACTCCAAATTACCGGCAGCCTTGGCGTCACTATCTACCCATGGGATAGCGCTAATCCACAAGAACTCCTTTCTCACGCCGATGCAGCCATGTATCGAGCCAAAGCCCAAGGGGGGAACAGTTATCAGTTCTATACAGCAGGAATGAAAACTGCGGGGCTTGATGGTTCGACACTCGAAGTCGAACTCAATCGAGCGTTGGCGAAAGAAGAATTCTTGCTACACTATCAACCGCAAATGAATCTACAGACCAAGCAAATCATTGGAATGGAAGCCCTTTTGCGGTGGCACCACCCGTACCAAGGCTTGATTGGCCCTAATCAATTTATTCCCCAAGCCGAAGAAAATGGCATGATCATCCCAATTGGCGAATGGGTGTTACGTGCGGCGAGCAAACAAGCAAAATATTGGGAGAAACAAGGCTTCCCCAGACCCAATGTCGCCGTCAATCTTTCTGCTCGCCAAATTCACCATGGAAACTTACCAGCCCTCATCCAAGATATACTCAAGCGTTCCCGCTTGGATCCAGCTAATCTTAAGCTTGAGCTAACAGAAACCTTCCTTATTCACGAAACAGAGGAAACTCTCCAAACCCTACGTGAACTTAAAGACATGGGCGTACAACTCTATATTGATGATTTTGGAGCCGGATACGCGTCACTGCGCTACCTCAAATTCTTTCCCGTTGATGGCATCAAACTAGATCAAAGCCTGATCCGTGAACTTCCCCACAACACCAATGATGCAGCAATTGTCGAGGCCGTCATATCCCTAGGAAAAACGCTGGGACTGCAAGTCATTGCCGAAGGCGTAGAAACACAGGAACAAATGACCTTTCTCGAAGAGCATGGTTGCGATGCCATGCAAGGCTATTGGCTCGCCCCTCCACTCCCTGCGAATGAAAGTGCTCAACACATGGTGGAAACCTAATAATGCAATGGCCTGTTGGAAAAAGTCGCCAACCTTCGCACTCCCCTCTGAAGCCAGCCTTGGCGCGCTAGCGGCCAAGGCTACGGCTAACAGGCTCGCGGTTCCATGCCTGCCAAGCCGACTCCGCCGAAGTAGCTTCGGCTACGAAGGCCTGAAGCGACTTCGCGTAGACAGATCGCCATTTTTCCGTGCTCACGTACAGAAGCTAGGTTCGGCGCGAAAAAAGGCCGCAGCCTTGCTGAACAGACTTTTTGAACAGACCAGAAACCCTTGATCACGAAAGGAATCTTGGGGAAATTTCCCCTTGGAGCGCGATATGATTCAACACCCTCCTCAACTGAAAAAGGAAAAAGACGATAAGGAGAAAGACGATAAAGGCCGCAATCACATTCAGATCCCCATCTTCCACCCACTCCATTTCCTTCCCTATTACTGCCATTTTTCCTTGTACATTTCTGCTCTCACGGTCCTTCTATTCAAATAAAATACGTCCCCATTGAAACAGGTCTTCGGCACGAGTATGATGCCGCCCAATCGCACCATTTCTTGTGGAAAGCAAGACACATTGCCGCGCGCATTCAGAGTGAAGTGGGAAATCACGTATGGAGAATTGAGACGTAGGAAAAACCAATCCAACGTTCTCACGTTATTGCTCCTCCATACGACTGCGTTTAAAGTGTTCAGAATTGGATATGCAAAACCAACGCTCACAGACTCAGCTGACTAACTTCCTTCTTTTTATCATTGATAGCAATGCCACTGACCGATCCACACATCGTCAGTGGATTCAACGAACCACGCCTATCTCCTTTGATATCCAAGAAATAGAAAGTGGGGAACAAGCCCTCGAAGCCTGTGCACGCACGCCGCCCCACTGCATTCTCCTCGATTACCATCTCCCCGATATGACTGGGATAGACTTCCTATCGAGGCTCAACGGCGGGCGGGCCACATCTGATGCTCCAATTATTTTTCTCATAGGGCAGGGTGACGAAGAAATAGCAGCACAAGCCATCAAGCTTGGCGTCCAAAATTACTTTATCAAGCACTCCCTATCAGAAGATTTTTTGACGCACCATATTCATCAAGCCATCAATCAATTAAGCACAGTGCATCGTCTTCAATCCCTGGAGCGACAATCAACCACAATCTTGCGATCGTCAGTGGATGGCCTCGTCGTCGTCAGCACCAACGGTCTTATCCGCTTCACCAACCCAGCGGCTGAACACCTCTTGCACCAAACAGCAGAGGAGCTCTTAGATTCCCCTTTTGGTTATCCCTTAGTTCCCGGACAAACGAGCGAAATTAGTATTGCGCATCACCTCACATCATCAACCCCTGTTGAAATGAGAGTGGTGCCGATTGAATGGGACAATGAACCTGCGTATCTCACCTCATTGCGAGATCTGACAGAACGTCGAAAAGCTGAAGAGGAACGACAACGTCATGAAACAGAACGGCAACATGCTCAAAAGCTGGAAAGCCTAGGAGTCTTAGCGGGAGGCATTGCCCATGACTTCAACAATTTACTGATGGCGATCGTCGCTCGTGCAGGGCTAGCCTTGCGGTCTCTTCCATCAGATTCTCCGACTCGCACTCATCTAGATATTATTGAAAAATCTGGGCTTCGTGGAGGAGAACTGGCAAACCAAATGCTGACGTTTGCTGGCCAAACGCAATTAGTGTTTCAGTCAATCAATCTGCAACAGTTCCTGAAAGATAGCCAATCATTCCTGCGGTCAACTGTTTCCAAGCGAATCACGTTAACATTCCAATTGGCAAACGAGCTCCCTGCTATCTATGGCGATCGGTCGCAACTTCGACAACTACTCATGAACGTCGTCATAAACGCAGCAGAAGCCATTGGCGAACAAGACGGGATGATCTCAATAACGACGAGTAGCCTGGATGCCTCCACCCAGGATTTTAGTGAATATCATATCATGGGGGATCTCCCAACGGGCTCATGTGTGTCGTTGAACATTCAAGATACGGGACATGGCATTCAGCCAGAATTAGTCCCTAAAATCTTTGATCCTTTTTTTAGCACAAAATTCCCCGGCCGTGGGCTAGGCTTAGCAACACTCTTGGGGCTCGTGCGAGGCCATGGAGCCGCCATTGCCGTGCGCAGCCAAGTTGGTCATGGAACAGAGTTTTGGTTTATGTTTCCCCGCAGCAAGCAACCCACGATGCAGCAATCTCCCTCTGTCACCTTGCCTGTGAACCCATCATCAAACCCCACACCCACAAAGATCCTGATTGTCGATGACGAAGAAGATGTCAGAACAACCTGCTCGCTGATCCTTCATGAAATAGGCTTTGATGCACTTGTGGCTCAAGATGGAAAAGCAGGCGCTCATATTTTTGAACAGCATCAGGGCCAGATTGCTCTGGTATTCCTCGACCTCACCATGCCTCATGTAGACGGAGGGAAATTGGCAGAGAAGATACGCGAGATAGATCAAGCTGTTCCCATCCTCGTATCAAGCGGGTACACCGAAGAAGAAGCCATGAAACATTTCGCACAATCAAAGATTAACGCCTTCATCCAAAAACCGTTTCAAGTCGAAGTCCTTATAGCCAAGATCCTGGAGCTCACTAAGGCAGAAGTGAAAAGTGAATAGTGAGATGGCAGAACAACCAATTCATCCGGCTCCCACCTTCTTCTTTCTCACTTTTTATCTTGATACCGGTACCCTCCACTCATATGGCGTTCCAGAGTTGACGACAACCCCAAATGATTACGATACAATGTGGAAGTCAGAATAGATTGATTCTCCGGATCTAATTCTCCGGCTCGCACAAAAAATTGAGTTGCCTCTTCATGTCGACCTAATTGATGTAACGCAAGTCCGGCATTAAAATGCGCTTCAACGAGCTGCGCATTCATCTGTATCGCGGATTGAAATGACTGAAAGGCCGATTCCCACTCACCACCATGATAATGATCAATTCCCTTCAAATTGAGAGCCGCGGCTTCCGGTTCGGCCATGGGTAAAATCGCCAATGGCACAGACTGCGGGAAGCAGCCACTGATGACTAAAAGACACACCACCATCATCACGCTCAGACAACATGCTCTTTTCTCTCTACCGAATAGGTTAATCATAATTCATCCTTTATCTCAAAAGGTCAGTCCATGACGAAAAACTCAGAATCGCCTACGCCTCTCATCAACCATGATGTCATCATTATTGGTGGCGGTTCAGCAGGCTATGCAGCGGCACGTACAGCCGAAGCGGAAGGCGCCAATGTCGGAATCATTGATCATGGTCCGCTGGGGGGGCTCTGCATTTTACGCGGCTGTATGCCCACAAAAACCATCCTTCGTTCAGCCGATGTAGCCGCACTCATTCGCCGAGCTCCTGAGTTTGGACTGCATACCTCAGACTTGCAAGCGAATCTCAACGCCATTATTGATCGAAAAGATCGACTCATCAAGGAATTCACCGACTATCGGATTGAGGCACTCCAACATCCCCGATTTACGCTGTATCAAGAAAAGGCGTACTTTCTCTCTCCAACCGTGATACAGGCCGGAGCCCATCAGCTGACAGCTAAAGCTTTCATTATTGCCACAGGATCGGTGATCTCGCATATTCCAATTCCTGGATTAGAAGAAGCTGGCTATCTCACCAGTGATGATGCCTTAGATCTTCGTACTTCTCCAAATTCCATGATCGTCTTAGGTGGTGGAGCCGTCGCCATGGAACTGGCTCAGTTTTTTTCACGGATCGGAGTCGAAGTCAGTGTGATCCAACGAAGTGCACATGTCTTGTCTCAAGTAGACCAAGACTTGGCCACACCTGTAGAAAGCAAACTCCAAGAAGAAGGCATGACGCTCTATACGAAAACATCAATCGAACGGGTGACGAGATCATCTGACGGACAAAAAACCGTACATTTCCTACATGACGGGCAGCCTCAGCAAGTCACAGCCTCAACCATTCTACAAGCCCTAGGACGTCGACCAAATATAGACGGATTACATTTAGACGCCGCCCAAGTAGCCATTCATAAGAACACCATTACCGTCAATGATTCAATGCAAACCTCGCAGCCACACATCTTTGCGATCGGTGATGTGAACGGATTGCATGAGATCGTCCATATCGCCATCGAGCAGGGGGAAATCGCTGGCTGGAATGCCATACATCAAGACCACACACTCAAACAATATGATGACCGACTGAAAGCACAAGTCACATTCACAGATCCCCAAGTGGCCAGCGTGGGATTATCTGAACGCGAATGCCAGACTCAGGATAGGCCATATCTTGTAGCATCGTACCCGTTTAACGACCACGGAAAATCTCTCTGCCTCGGCGAAATACACGGACATGTGAAAATTCTGTGCGACCCTCAATCAGGTGAAATTATTGGAGCCCATATCGCTGGCCCTGAAGCCTCTGAACTCATCCACGAACTCATTACCATCATGTATTTCCATGGTACCGTCAGGGACTTGCTCCTCATTCCTCATTACCACCCGACTCTTGCAGAAATCCTCACCTACCCAGCCGAAGAACTGGCAGATCAACTACCATCCAAAGCATAGATCACTCATTCTTGATTCACCGCTGTCTTGCCACACCACTCACATTGATCGTTGCGAGTTTGGACATCGCTCGGCAACTCTGAAACCATAGGCTTTCCCTGAATCACTCGAACCCACCAAGACGACTGATGATTCATGATCCACTTTGGCAACAAAAGAAAAACAACGACTAACAAACCGCCGGCTAATATGAGTGGCCATTGGACGGTCATGACCGCACTACCTAAATACGTCAGCGCAAAAGTAGGAGGTGCCATGCCCACAAAGGTTGCCAAAGCAAACGCTTTGAGACTCATCTTCGTCAACCCTGCCCCATAGCTCACAATATCAAAAGAAAACACAGGGACAAGCCGAGCCACAATCATTAAACCTATTAAATGATGATCCGAGCATTGCTCACAAAAGGTGATATCGGTTTTTAACCATCGGCTTAAGACATCTCGTCCAAGGGCCCTGCCGATAAGAAAGCTGATGATGGCTCCAACCTCCGCGCCAATCAACACATACACGGCACCCCAAAATGGCCCGTAGGCTGCTCCGGCCGCTAAATCTATCGGTAAGCTCGGAATCGGGCTGACGACAACCGCTAACGTCATCAAGCCCATCAAGGCAAAGGGACCAGCTCCGCCCAACTCCGTGAGATAAGATGTTAATCGCTCTGGATGGAGAATTTCCTGAAGGCCTGATACCTGAACAATGGCATACAACCCAGCGAGGCCTAGTAGAACAAGCACCCATTTTCCAATACGAGAGGACATCAGCATCAGCCTCGATCTTCTTCTAGATTTTTAGCAATGAATAATTGAGGTGGTACGCAGCTAGGAACAGTCTGGCAAGACAGGCTCTCGTTACAGACAACGTTGGCATAACATTTCTTCCTTACTCGTAACAAATGTGCATGACCTCGGACTACAGAAAAGGAAAGCCAAAATAGCTATAAAAAAACGGCACAAATAATTCATTCATACCACTGGAGTATTTTTATGAAAACCCACATAATGGAGTCCCACATGACTCAAGCAAACACCCCAAGCACTGAATCGCCTAAATCCTCAACAGGAAAAATCCTCACAGGGATTTTCTTTCTGTTAGGAATAGGTGCCTTTGTCTATTTTGACCTGAGCCAATACCTCTCGCTCGACGCGCTCAAGGCTAATCGCGATATTCTTTTAAACTATACCGAATCTAATTACGCACTTGCAGTGGCGGTATTTATTCTTGTGTACATTCTTCAAACAACTTTCTCCTTACCTGGAGGAGCCATTCTCACATTGACCGGTGGCTTCTTGTTCGGCAGCCTCATGGGGACAGTGTTTGTCAACATCGGTGCAACACTTGGAGCAACCTTAGCCTTTTTGGCCGCACGATATCTTTTGCGAGATTGGGTAGAAAACAAATTTGGCGATCGACTGGGGCCTATTCAGGCAGGCTTTGCTCAAAATGCCTTTAGCTATCTCATGACTCTTCGACTGATCCCAGCATTTCCCTTTTTCCTCGTGAACCTCGTTTCGGGCCTCACGCGGGTCAAGCTCGGCACCTATATGGTCGCCACATCCCTCGGCATCATTCCTGGAAGCTTTGTGTTTGCCTTTGCAGGTCGCCAATTAGGTTCGATTAATTCATTGAGTGAAATAGCCAGTCCTTCAGTCCTCTTAGCCTTTTCCCTTTTAGGTCTCTTGGCTCTGATGCCTATCGCGTATCGTAAATGGACCGAAAAAAAGGAAGCAGGCACGAAAGCATAAATACGACATGATCCTACTTTATTGTTACAACGCTTGAGGCACCCTATGACGACCACTCAAATAAAAGATAAACAGAATTTGATTCTCCCCCAAGACGAATTCAATGAAGAACTCATCAATAATGTTCACCCCCCTCAGTGGCAAAATCCTACGCCATCAGGCCGATATAACTTGGTCATTATTGGCGCGGGGACGGCGGGGCTCGTCACCGCAGCGATCGCCTCGGCTCTTGGAGCCAAAGTGGCCCTCATTGAGCGCCACCTGATGGGTGGTGATTGTTTGAACGTCGGATGCGTCCCTTCTAAAGGTGTTATCCGCGCCGCGAAAGCGTGGAATGCCGTCAAAGAAGCCACGAAATTTGGGCTACATGTCCCCCCAAACCTGGAGAGGGATTTTGGTAAGGCCATGGCCCGTATGCGCAAGCTCCGCGCCAAGATCAGCCATGTGGACTCAGCTCACCGCTACACCAAGCTAGGAGTTGATGTCTATGTCGGGAATGGCCAGTTCACGGGATCCGATACCGTTGAGGTCAACGGCACCACTCTCCAATTTTCCAAAGCTGTAATTTGTACGGGTGCTCGAGCAGCAGCTCCACCGATACCTGGCCTGGAGGACGCTGGATACTTAACAAACGAAACCGTATTTTCTTTAACAGACTTGCCGCCTCGCATCGGTATCATCGGCGCAGGACCTATTGGCTGTGAGATGGCGCAATCGTTTGCCCGCTTTGGCAGCGAAGTATTTCTCTTCGAACGATCTGATCATGTGCTTCCTCGTGAAGACAGCGATGCGGCAGCGGTCGTACAAGCGCAAATGAAAGAAGACGGGGTGCAATTTGTCTTCGACTCTCAGGTGCAGAGCATCGAACAACGAAACAACGATAAAGTCATCAAATATGAAACCAACGGGACCATGCAAGAAATCGTGGTCGATGAGATTCTAGTCGGAGTCGGAAGAGCCCCAAATGTGGAGGGACTGGGACTAGAAAAAATGGGCGTAGAATTTGATCCTCGATCAGGGGTGAAAGTGAATGCTCGACTTCAAACCACCAACCCCAAAATTTATGCAGCAGGCGATATTTGCTTTCCCTTCAAATTTACACATACCGCCGATGCGTTAGCGCAAATTGTCATTCAAAATGCTCTATTTCCTCATCCATTAGGGTTAGGGTATGCCAGCACAGAGAACCTCATTATCCCATGGGCCACCTATACGCAACCTGAAATTGCTCATGTGGGCATGTATGAACAAGATGCGAGAAACAAAGGCATTGAAATCGACACATTTACCTTTCATCTCAATGAAGTCGATCGCGCGATTCTTGATGGGGAGGACGAAGGCTTCGCCCGCGTCCATGTCAAAAAAGGCACGGATCAAATTCTGGGAGCCACCATTGTCGCCTCCCATGCTGGCGATATGATTAGTGAATATACTGTTGCCATGAAAGGTGGACTTGGATTGAATACCATCGCCGGGACCATTCACCCCTACCCCACCCAAGCCGAAGTCATTAAAAAAACCGCAAACGCCTGGAGGAAAACTACCCTCAGTGAAACAAAAAAACAATTTTTAACAAAGCTCTTTTCTTGGTCACGCTAACGGCAAGCATGAATACATCATGCCTCAACTGAATCTTTTGAAGAAATTCCTTGCGCTCGGCTTTGCACTCATCAGCTCAACGAGTGCCATTGCCGAAACACATGAACAATTGGACATTGGAAAGTTTTCCCTATCCCAGCCTGGCACCACGTTTCCGGTAGGTTGGAAGCCACTCACATTTGATAAAATTCCAACACATACGCAATATACCCTGGTCAAAGATCAAGATCAGGTGGTCGTCAAATCTGTCAGTCATGAATCTTCATCGGGTCTCACCAAAGAAATCACCATTGATCCGAAAGAATACCCTGTCGTGCAATGGCGCTGGAAAGTCGAAAATATTCTACAAAATGGAGATGTCACAAAAAAGACAGGAGATGATTACCCAGCACGGCTCTACATCACATTTGAATATGATAGTACAAAAGTCGGGTTTTTCGAAAAAACTAAATACGAGACCGCCAAACTCTTGTATGGCCAATATCCTCCCATTGGTGCACTCAATTACATTTGGGCAAACAAGAGTCCGATTGGCACCATGATTCCCAACCCCTACACAGATCAAGTCACCATGATTGTCATTGAGAGTGGAAACACTCGACTGAACGAATGGGTTACAGAAGAACGAAATGTCTATGAGGATTACATACAAGCATTTGGAGAAGACCCGCCAAAAATATCAGGAGTGGCCATCATGACGGATACCGACAACACCAAAGAACATGCGGTTGCCTATTTCGGAGATATTGCATTCAAGAAGAAGTGAGATGTGCAAGACATAAAATGAGAAGGAGAACAAAACTGAAAGCATGAAAAACTGATGATCAGAGCAACACCTTCCTTTTCACAGCTCCCGTTTTACTGACTCACGCATACTCTGGTTCATTTCCAGGTTTCCACTTAATGTTACATCCTGCGCTCGGGCGTTGTTGACTCGGCACAGGTTGCCCAGCCAACACGGCATCAAGCGCCAGACGTAAATCTCGTCCAGCAACAGGCTTACCGTTGCCTGGTCGACTGCTGTCTAGTTGCCCACGATAGATCAGGCTTCGTTCCTTATCAAAAACAAAAAAGTCTGGAGTACAAGCGGCAGTAAACGCTTTAGCAACGGCCTGTGTTTCGTCATAACAGTAGGGAAATTGCCAATCCAGTTGATTAGCCATATCCTTGAGGCGGGATGGTGCATCCGCAGGATAGCCACGGGCATCATTACTACTGACTCCAAGAATTCCAACATTCTTCTCTTCGTAATCTCGAGCCAACCTGGTTAATTCATCCTGTACATGCACGACATAAGGACAATGACGGCAGATAAACATCACCAACAACGCAGGTTTTCCGCGAAACGTATCAGGAGAAATGACCTGTTGGGTACGAACATCCTGGAGCGAAAAATCCGGCATTGCTGTCCCTAACGCAAGCATCGTGGATTCTTTCAACGCCATCACAACCTCCTTTACGGAATTCTTATGACAATATGAGGAGCGAACAGCTGAGAACAAAATTGTCCGACCATAACAGCTATTGAAGTCAGGCTATGGTCCTGAAACTAAGAAGGTTTTTGAGAATCCGCGGGAGAGCCTTGTGAAGATTGTTCTTTTTTCCACGTTCGAAAGCGGTTCATCAAGGCCTCTTTGACCTCTGGAGGCACTGGCTCAGCAGGCAATTGGCCCAGGGTGGCTACAGTATACTTCATCTGACGCAAGTAATTTCGGCATGCCAGGCACAGCCCGATATGCATCTGGAAACGAACACGTTGGCTCAGCGAAAACGAACCTTCCAGATATTCGGTAATCAATTGAGCAACTTCCTTACACGTGAAGTTTCCGGCCATGTAGCCCATGAGTTGTTGCTTGAAATTCTTTTCCATCGCGACTACTTCTTACCTCCACGCACATAAGGATCTAACACGCGCCGCACTTTCGTTCTCGCTCGATGTAATAACACACGCTGATTCGTCTCACTTATCGAGAGAATATTACAGATCTCTTCGGCACTGACCCCTTCGACATCTCGTAGAGTAATCACCTGCCGTTGATTGTCAGGTAATCCACTAATAGCCTCTTCAATGGCCAACCGGCATTCTTTCGATAACAACGCACGTTCTGGAGTATCGGCTTCCCATCCTTGGGGAGGATCAGCCCAATGCCCTTCCCCAGAGCCCTCTGGCACAAATAGAGAATCTTCAAGAGAGGGGCCATCGTCTCCATCGGAGTCAGAGCCTGGCAATCCGAAGGGCACGTAACGCTTCTCTCGTATACCTCGCGTCTTGGCTCGATTCGTAAGAATTCGGAATAACCATGTTTTAAATGAAGATCGCCCTTCAAACCGGCCAATCCCCTCCAACACACCCATCCACGTCTCCTGAACGACTTCTTCCGCAACAGCACGGCTAGGAACAAAGGACATGGCTAACCGAAGTAAAGAGCCTGAATATTCCTCCATGACAGCTGAAAAAACGGATTCATCACCTCGTTGAAGCGCCTGAACCATTCCAGCTTCATCAAGCTGAATCGTGTCATGTAAGGTCGGAACGCCTAACGCGACGAACAGACTGGAAGGCCATGGCCACAGAAATAGAGACATGGCGGAGATTATCCACTGGTGTCGCAGTGATAATCAAGAAGAATTATGAAAAGAAAGAGAAAGGCGAAAAGAAAGGCGTTACGTATCTTGAAAGATTTGGGCAAGAATGCCTGTGCGGGTCGTGCTCTTGGTTTTTTTCAGTAAATGCCTCACATGTTCTTTCACAGTATGTTCACTAATCTCGAGATGTTTTGCAATTTCTTTATTGGTCCAACCTTCACTAATGTACTTCACAATTTCCACTTCTCGATCAGTCAGCCGAAAATGATCTTTGGCTTGGGCAGGAACAATACGCCGCTCGCGTCCGATTTTTTCCATAAGGATCAACATGCACGCATCATCTGTTGGAGAATGAGGTGCCAAGGGAAACCCACGTAATAACACCGGCGCCTGATCATCTCCTATCACTCTCCGTAACTCATGCTGCCCCTCATCGTCCTCTTGCTCTTCACTTTCTAATAAATTTCGAAGGGCGACACACAGATTTCGAATTTCTTCAGGTAACACATCTGCTGATCCTTCACCAAACTGCGCACCCATCATTTGTTGACTCAAGACTTCCGCTTCAGCATTCATAAAGAGGACATCACCCGACCCGGCAAATAACATCACGCCAGGAATCGAACGTCGTTCAGCAATGGCTTCGAGCCGCGTAAGCCCTGAACCATTATCCTTGCCGTCAGATGGCAAAGCCGAACAAGGTATTCCAATCGATCTCCGTGTCATGAAAGGCTCCATATAGACAGTTGAACATTCATTCAAATATCTCAAAAAATAAACGCCAGTAAAGGCATTGGGCTACCATGAAAGGCCTTCTTATTAGCAAGACCCTTATGATGGCTATTTCGGATGTCCAAACAAGGAACTTAAATAAACCGGAAGAGAAAAAAGAGGAAATAAGGGGATGAGGCTAAAACCCCTAAAAATTACAGTACCGAAGGGAATACGACACTCGTCCCACTCCACACCTTGAGTATCTGGGTTTTGGAAGGAAATAGTCCAGATTCCCATGTAGACAAAGACCAGACAACCAACAAAATAGTCGGGGAAATTTAATGAAGAAACACTCGCTACAGTAGAACCGCACCCATTTCGACTAAGAGCCTGTTGAATATTTCATGTCCATTGGCTATAGACACTTGAGGACGGTCACTCACATCAACGAGGGGGAATGGTCAAAAAAGTTCGTCCAGTAAGGCCGCAGCCCTTTTGACGCGCGGAGCGTACTCTCAGTACGTGAGCACGGCAAAAGAGCGAGAACGCCGCTGGCGGGTTTTTTCAACATTCCCACTAAAACCTGGAACTTGTCAGCACAACATCGGCATCAGCCCACGCTTCTTCAAATTCTTGCTGCACAGCCTTGGCTTCATTTAACTTTCCTTGAATTCTCAGGCTTTCTCCCAAACCAAAGAGGGACCATCCATTCTGTGGATGAACATGGAGATCTTCTCGATAGACCAATTCTGCTTCTTCGGCCTTGCCTGCTTCCAGGAACACGGCGCCCAAAACTTGCCGTGGCGGTAGGTACCAATCCTTAGGTTCCGTATAGTTTAATCCATCCTCTATGACAATTGCCGTATTCAAATGGGTCACGGCAGCATCATAATCTCCGCGTTTCGCGGAAATTTCACCAGCCAAAACCTCAAGTGCGAGTTCTAGGATTTGAGGAACGGCGTTTAAATCAAAGATCGTCAAACCGGCAATGCCTGGATTCTTGGTGATGCTCCTCAACTCATCAAGTTCCTTATTCGCCTGTTCCAACTTGCTTTGTCGTATAAACGCTAGTCCACGCGCATAGTGATACATGCCAACAGGATACAAGAGATCGGTGGGTGGCAGCGGTTCCAGGAGTATGGAATCCCACTGTCCAAAAAGCGCTTGAGTAAAGAGTGGCATCAACCAAAAATGCTGTAACGTCCCAGCGAAAGCTGGATCTCGCATTCCTTCAAGGCTCACGTTGGCAGCCGTATCTTGCGCGGCTTTCATCGAGATTTCCTGTTGTCCAAGCTTGCTCGCTGCGGCCCATGAAAAATGGATATTGTGAGGAATATAGGCGGCGGTGTAGAGGCTTTCAGTATGTGAATGGCTTAGATAATCCTGATCTACCTGGCTCGCTTGGTGCGTCGCAGAAGCGGAATCACGATAGCGCCCTACCCGAATATAAATATGCGCAGGCATATGAACCAAATGGCCAGATCCAGGGACTAAGGTCGCCAATCGTTCAGCGCTGGGAATGGCCTTTTCAGGATGAGGTGAAGATTCCATCGTATGGATATAGAGATGATTCGCCAACGGCGCACCAGGTGTCTGTTTCAACACGGCTTCCAAAACAGAGACAATTTCTGATGTCCAAGGTTGGGCGTTTCCCTCTTTCGTCCAAAAATCCCATGGATGCACGTCCATCAACGCTTCAGCCAACAGCCCACCGATAACTGGATCAGTCGGAAACTGGCCAGCAACCTGACGCATGGCTTCTGCATAGGTGAGATCAAACACTGACCGATCTGTTGGAACCTCTTTGACATAGCGTTTGGCTACCGCTTGAATAAGCGCACGTTCCTTTCCATTCGCCTTTTCTCGCAACGACATAGCATGCTGGGCCGCGGCATAGGCTTGAGGCACCACTGAATCATCCATGGGCGCATTAATATTAGGACCCAGAACTAACGCCTCGCCCCAGAAACACATGGCACAAGTGGGATCATGTTTCTGCGCCTCTCGAAACGACCGAGCGGCTTCCGCATGATTAAACCCATAGGCCAACACCAACCCTTGATCAAAATACTGTTGAGCCTTGGGCACTGATGTCGTCACGGGATAATGATGATCACCCAGATTACCCTGCAGAAGGACCGCGTCCCCCCGAGCTTGAACGTTTCCCACAAGACTTAAAGTCAAAATAAACCAGAATAACGCAATACAAAAACGCCAAGATGTCGTTGGTGTGTTCATCATAGTTCTCCAGATCAAATGATTTGAGCCCCCCTTCGCCGCCTCACGACTTGAAGACTTGCCCCTGAATCTATACTCAACAAATTTTCAACGTGAATAAGCCCGTTCCATCAGGTAGCTAGCCCAACGATGAGTGACGCGTACCCGCCACGTACATGCACAAGACCCCACTGTAAGTGGTCTGTTGAATGTTTCCAGAAATAGCCCGTATATACTCCAAACACGTTTTGGCATCAGAAACAAACGGAAGGATCAAAAAATTCATTCAGCAAGGCCTAGTCATTTGGATGCGCGGCGCGTACTTCCTGTACGTGAATACGGCCAAAGGACAAGAACGCAGCTGATGATATGTCTCAATCTTCCCTGTAACTATCCTTCATTCATAATACGAGCATGGTAGTATTACTGTCAGTTCACACGTTCGATTGCTATTGTACTCAAATCGACAAAAATTTCCAGTACCAGGTGCGCTGCAACCTCGTTCACCATACCGCCGGAGCATTATTCATCGTGGTCGACATATTTTGGGGGCAGGGTAAAGCCAGTTCTATTGAATGCCCTTCCTATCATATTGTGGAAGAACGTGGAACAGACACCATTCAGAGCCCTTTCTCATGAAGAATAATCCTCATGTTCTATGTACGCTAAGGTTATACATTCTTTTTTCAGGCGCAAAGGCCAAACCTGTCACCACGCAACATCGTCTCAATTGAGTTAAAAACGATATGAAAAGGATTCACCCATGACCTATCTCTATTTATTTATGGCAATCTTGGCTGAAGTTATTGCGACGAGTGCACTAAAAAGTGCGGAAGGATTCACAAAACTAGGGCCCAGCGTATTGGTTGTCGTGGGTTATGGAGCGGCCTTCTATCTCTTAAGCTTAGTGTTGCGTCACATGACTGTAGGAGTCACCTATGCGATCTGGTCAGGGATAGGAATCGTCCTCGTGGCTCTCGTCGGAGTTATCGTATTTCGGGAAATCCCGGATACTCCGGCTATCCTAGGGATGGGACTGATTATCGCCGGAGTGGCGGTCATTCACACCTTCTCCCATACTGTTCGCTTGTAAGGCTCTCGATCAGTGGGAAGATTGCCTGATCCATGGTAAGCTAATAAAATATGATGTCCGCACTCCTCATCTATGTTGAGGGGCACCATTCTCCAATGAATGAATCGAGCCATGCCACCTAAACGAAAACTCGCAGTCGTACCTCCCCCCAAGAAAGTCGCAACAACATTACAGCCTGAAGATTTGGCGCAAGTCTCCACACGAAGAGGGCTGATACAACTCCTCCGCTCCAAACAGGTGGATGTCAAACGCGCAGCCCGCGCACTGCAATACGAATATGAACTTCGTCAACTTCAAGTAGAGCTCGTGAAGTTGCAACGAGATGTGCAGATAAATGGTCGCCGAGTCGTCATTGTGTTTGAAGGGCGCGATGCTGCTGGAAAAGGTGGGGCGATCCGCAGATTTATTGAACATCTGAATCCCCGCTCCATGCGAGCGGTAGCCTTACCGATACCGACCGAGGTGGAAAAAGGGCAATGGTATTTTCAACGATACGTCAAGAACTTGCCCAATCCTGGAGAACTCGCCTTTTTTGACCGTAGTTGGTACAACCGCGCGGTAGTAGAACCCGTCAATCAATTTTGCACGAAAAAGCAGTATCAAACCTTCATGCAGCAGGTACCAGAATTCGAACACATGCTCTATGAAGATAACATTGAGCTCATTAAATTCTGGTTTTCCATTTCAAAAGAAGAGCAAGACCGGCGATTTAAAGCCCGAAAGAAAAATCCACTCAAACAATGGAAAGTGAGCCCCGTCGACGACAAGGCCCAAGAGCATTGGGACCTGTATACGAAATATAAGGAAGAAATGTTCAGCAAGACCCATACATCCTACGCCCCTTGGGTCATCGTCAAAGCGAACAGTAAATTCCGTGCACGACTTGAAGCCATCCGCCACGTCTTAAATAACGTGTCCTATACAGGAAAAGACAAAGCCACCGTCAACCTCCACCCCGACCCCAATATTATCCTCCGCTTCCACCGCCGCACAGCCAACATCGATTAAGGCGCTCCATCTCACTGATTTGAGACAACGTCCCAGGTAGGTTACTCATCAAAACAGAGAGAGTCCTTAGCCAGTTAGGCTATTGAATAGTTCTCACGAATAGCCAATTCGCCTGTTACATCATTCAGATCCATGCTCCAGAAATGCTCAAGCAAAACGAGCAACGTCAGGGGGAGGAACGGCTCAAAAAAGTCAGTTTGCCTGCGCAAAACAGCTTCGGCGGAGGTATGTCCAGTAAGACCGCAGTCCCTCCAGGCCTTCGTAGCTCACTCCCACGGAGTAGCCTTGGTGCGCAAAGCGTACGACCAGTAAGGAAGCACGGAAAGATGGCGACCTGCCTATGCGAAGCCGCTTCGGCAGGCATGGAACCACTAGTCTGTCAGCCGTAGCCTTGGCGAAGGCTGGCGGACTTCTTCAAGCATCCCACTCTTCAACGAAAAGAGAACTTCTCCACCGACTAAGTCCTCACGGGGAATGGCGGGCACTTTAACTGACCGATATAGTCACTCATTCGTAATGCGTCCACATCCGAATAACTTTTACCATGTGCCCATCATCAAGAACTTGATAAACCAGACGATGTTGAATATTGATACGGCGGGAGCAGGCGCCAGACAAATCGCCGACAAGCTTCTCATATGAGGGAGGATTTTTGAAAGGGTTTATTTCGAGAATTTTGAGTAACTTATCAGCCTGTGGCCTTAGACCAGATTGCGAAATTTTCTTGGCATCTTTCTGGGCCTGTTTGGTGAACACAACTTTCCATTTTTTCACCACCCAGGCTCCGTCGCACATTTGTCCACCGAAGTTTTTAAACCCTTCTTAATGGAAGCTTTCATTCCCGGAATCGATTGCAGATACAAGGTTTCCTGAATGACCCTCCAATCCTCTTCAGAAATCAGAACGGCCGACGATCGCTTGCCGGTTATCTGAATAGGGTGATGGGAATCCGCCACATCGTCTAATAATGAATAGAGCTGTTTTCGAGCCTCTGTTGCCGTAATAGAATCCATAGATCAGCCTCCTTAGCGTACGCTATATAGTACGCTACCATATCAACCTCAATACCACAATCTACCCTGAGCATTCATTTTGCCCCCGACCATGTAAGTGCCGTTTTCCATATTCACCTATTGGTTTTCAAAGTAATATGGAGTCCTGTAGCTTAGATATGAATGTGACCGGTTTGAATGACAAAACATGTAATGTCATTCAACTCATTATTGATGACTATAATCGTTATGGTGGCAAAGGCAGAGGGGAAAGATGTCCTCAAATCCTAGCCGAATTTTGAGCGGCGCAGAGGAAATGTCTTTTTCTAGTAGCCTGAAATAGCGTGTCCTATACAGGAAAAGACAAAGCCACCGTCAACCTCCACCCCGACCCCAATATTATCCTCCGCTTCCACCGCCGCACCGCCAACATCGATTAACGGCCCATCAAGAGATGGGGCATTTCATAACTGAATGTGGGCTGAATTACGCCTCTGTCTATTATGGAGCAGATTGCTCATCAGCTGCGACATGGCCGCGCATAGATTTCTCAATGATCTGATGTTCAATTTCTAACGAAATAACCTGTGCTAATTGGCTGGTTGAGAGCGCACCCATGGGCAAATCATTGGTGAGAGTATAATAGGGGTCCTCGGGGAGGGCTTTCCGATGTAGATTGATTAAAATTTTGGCAGGTTGAATGAGCTTTTCTTTTTTACCAACGTTGACCGCTTTATCTCTAGGAAGAACACGAGTCCTCGTCGCCCAATCGCGCGAGTCAATATGAACAAACGAGACATTCCAAATGTTTCCGTTTAACAAATTACGAACGGCTTTTGGAGTGTTTTGTAAAAACTCTGAGTCCAGGACAATCCGCTGGAGAGCCTCCCGAACCCGAATATCATAGAAATGCGTCGCAGAGTTCACTTGAGCAGCTGTAAGCATCTTATCTGACCCGAGCTCATAATAGGGTTGGCCCTCTAGACTCTTGAAGGCATCAACCGTCGTCAGATACCCCTCAAAAAGTTTTTGCAAACGTGTTTCTCGCTCTGCTCCAGACATGCCTCCGATAGCCTTTCGTGTCTGAATTGGAGCATGCTTGAGATCGCGAGTCTCAGGTCTTTTCCGTTGCATTTTTGAGGTATCGGATTTACTGATGACCCATTGAAACTCTCGGGCCAACAATGGGACGAGTTGTTCCGGATGAGTGATGAACCCTTGCTCCTGAAGCATCGAAGCATTGATGAGTAATCTCACGCTTCCTTTATGCTTCGTGCGAGCGACTAAAAACATAAATTCCTTGCCCTCGCGGTTGACGACCTTTGGCTCAATAATGACGTTCTGTAACACTCCCTTAGTGAGGGACTCATCAAAACGCTTATACTGGATTCGATCTTTCACCATCATCGTGAACGCATCGACAACCGCCTGAATGCTCTTCTCGCGTTGTTTTTTACCTGACGCCAAAACTTCAACTAATCCTGCACCTTCCTTCCAATACACCTGAAACGATGCGCCAGGAATCTCATAACCGGCAGACTCGTCAAAGTCACTAACCTCGGAATGCCCATGGCCATCGCCTCCTCGATGATTAGCGAAGACTATTGGACTAATCCACATCAGCCAGCCTATCCCACAGAGAAGGATCACTAGCCATTTCACTCGATAACGCTGCATGAGATGCCTGTTATTCTTCATCACGTCCTCTGTTCATTGATATTGGCCCCATTCAATTTCCCATGACAAGATCGTATCCATTTTCACAGAAGATTGCACACAAGTTCTACAACGCTATTATATGTATTCATTATTCATAACTCGCATGAAAGATTCTCGATGCTGTGAAAAAGTCTACCTGAAGTACGGTGTGCGATATGAGTAGTAGAGGATTTTGGATGTCGGGAGCACGCTCTTTGCGCAAAGAGGGCAGCGATCAGCGCCATGCCAGGACGCTACATGGAAAAAGCATGCAGCCTGAAGGGAAGCGGCAATACTTTATCAAGCAAGCAATGTAAGCCCCTATCAAATGTCTCCAGTTCCATCGTCCTGCGAAAGCATGGCGAAATTTCCAGGGTTGCACTTCAACTTTGAATTCACCGCTCATACATCTGCAATAGGTTCCTAATACCTATTCACATAATAGAAACAGCCTGCTACGTGCAGTCTTGGTTTTCTGGCCATGGCATAAGAGTCATAGATCGACTCGACTAATGCAACAACGCAGGCCTCACCCCATTGCAGTGGATTGCTGAGGCCAGAGATTCCATGTGATCATGAAGATGTTCACCAATATTCTCAAAAGACAAAATGAGGGTGTCGTCGTTACGGACAGCCTTCCATCTTGTAAATGTAATAGCCATCCTTATTAATGGCCTCAGCAACGTTTGGAGGAGCACTTTGGCTGTGGCAAAAACTACATTCCTTACTGGTAATGATGGCATCCTTCTCATCAACACTGTCTAACCATTCCTTGGCATACTCAACAGCCTTTAGATCATCTTTTACAGCTGTAAACACGTCAAAATGCATCGTACGGCCATCTTGGGCTTTCACATAAGTATCATACACATGAATTTGCATCGTTTCCCCTTTTGTTAAGAGAGGGCATTATAACGGGCCTTTGGTCTGGATGGAATGAAAGAGAACATCACTGTATGTCATATGATAAATTTGAGGCTCATTCAGTGACGACATCACAATAAACGAGGAGGAATGCAATGAAGAGTACCAAAATGGCGTTGACAGGGTACCTGTCACCGACCCTCCAAGGGCAAGGAAATTCTATGAAGAGGCCTTAGGGCTTGCTCCTGAGTGAGTAAATGGTGATGTGGAGACGGCATGGGTGGAGCATCCAGTTGGTCCGTCCATTTAAGCGATTAGTAGTAGGGACAGGCGTGCCCACATTCCTAAATAAAATCTAAGGCGCAGAGGTGTTCAAAAAAGGCCTGTTGATTATTCGGCGATTCCTGCGGGTACTCGGACACCAGAAATTGATAGGACGCCCAAAGCCGACGATGCAGCCTTTGAATAAGAGGATGCGATCGATCGACCGTGGTGACAGACGGTTGTTTCTGTAGACCCTCATAATAAGCGTGTTCTTCCCGAATAGCCGCCGCCACCTGTTGATGGAAATAAACTAATCTTGGCGGAACTGAAATGGCCAGGAACCGCTTGAGAATTTGCTCATAATTGTTCAACGGCAAGGATCGATTGCCCTCACGCTGAACGGTGCGTAACAGAGAAACACGCTCGACGACCGCAAGATCCACGAGAGCGAACGCTTGATCTAGATATTTCGCCTCGGTTTTTTGAAGGACAGATTGGCTCAAACGAAACGTTTGTTGATTATGAGGAATCGCCCGATAGGCTTGGCGCACACTCATCGATTGATGAATCGGTTCCAGAGGAAGAGATGTCAGGCGTTGAATTTCTTGAGTGCCTAAAGGTGAAGAAGAGGCCCCAATGATACCGAGGGAAGACAGACCTCCTAATACCGCACCAAACACCAGGATGCCGACAAGAACTTTCATCACGCAGGAGACCTTTAGTCCATCGCCAAGAATAAAAGGTTCGGCCAGCAGACCAACCGACCCCTCTCCCTCATCGACCAGAAAACACCAAAGCTTGACCCTGCACGAATTGGAGAACGGGCGAAGAAACGGCCGTCATTCCCCTAGGAAAGGTGCGTCTGATGCTTAATAGGTAAAACCTATGAACATCTAGTTCATAATGGTGAATAGAGTTGGGGTCAGCCTGAGGTGGTCCTAAATCGACAGACATAAAGTTAAGAGTCCTCAACCTGCCGTTCAAACTCTTCCGGGCTACGATAGCCGAGCGTTTGGTGCAGGCGTGTTCGGTTATAGAAGACTTCGATGTATTGGAAGATTGCCTGTCGGGCTTCGGCTCGATCTTGGAATGAGCAATCATGTGTCAGCTCGTTTTTTAACGTACTGAAAAAACTTTCGACGACGGCATTATCATAGCAATTCCCTTTGCGACTCAGGCTGAGCTGAACCCCACGCCGAGTCAGGATTCTGCGATAGAGCGTGGCGGTATACTGATTGCCCTGATCACGGTGATGAAGTAGCCCGGTCGGTGGGTGGCGTCGTGCCCACGCCATCCGCCAAGCCTCTACCACCAGCGTGGTGGTTTGGCGTTCACTCATGGCCCAGCCCACCACACGCCGCGAGTAGAGATCGACCAGGACCGCCAAATACAACCAGCCGACTCGAGTCGGAATAGAGGTGATGCCCGCAGCCCACACCCGGTTTTTCTGAGCCACCACGAATTCACGATTGAGTGTATTGGGCAAAGAAATTTTCTCGGGTCGGGCTTGGCTCGTTCGCACAAACCGCCGCCGTCGCCGAGTAACCAGTCCGGCCACCCGACGAAGACGAGCAACCCGATGCCGCCCACAGGCATACCCATTTTGCTGCAAGAGGTGCCACATTTTCCGGGCTCCGTAGGCTTCCCGTGTTTGCTGATGGAGCACCTGCATCTGAGCGAGTAAGACGCGATTCTGTTGAGTACGGGGACTTTCCGGTCGAGTTTGCCATGCATAGAAGCCACTGCGACTGACCTGCAGCGTGTCACAGAGCCGCGTGAGGCGGAACTCCTGCCGATGTGCTTGGATAAAGGCGTACTTCATTGGAGTTCCCTGGCAAAGTACG
>JAJDBQ010000031.1 GCA_029261255.1 Nitrospirales bacterium | reverse complement strand
TCTTTGTCTGAAACATCTAATGCGGCAAAGTACTTCATCTTGGCATCCTCCGTTCGTATAATAGGGTAACTAGCCCGTTCTGCCATCTCAGAGCCTAGCCAGATGCCTTGCACAAAACCACTTATAGTATCTGTTACATTTGGAAATACACGTTAAGGCAAATAGCCTTTACCTTCGTATCACCCTAAAGGTTTTAGCGCACTGCGCAAACGTTGAGTTAAATGTTTTGGGTGGGCTTTAGTCAAAGACACTGAGTCACATTTTTGAAAATGACAAAATTGTGTGATGGCGTCTACAAATGCAGTAATGACTAAGTCTTCATCATGATTGGGTTGTTCCAAATGTAGTGATTTGATCTCTAAATGGCTGATTTTTCGATGGGCTTTACAATCCATGCGCCCAATAAATTCATCTCGGTAAAGTATCGGTAGGCAAAAGTAGCCATACTGACGTTTGGCTGCGGGCACATAACATTCTAACTGATAGTCGTATTGAAATAGTGTTTTGAGCCGTTCGCGTTGAATGACACTGTTGTCGAATGGCGAGAGAATCTTCATTCGGCTGTCAAACCGGGGAAGGGGGCGTTCGAGCGCACCCATTTCAAATATAAATACTTCGCCACTGCTCACTTGTACTTGCTCTAAAGTGTGCTGCGCCAATCTTTCAGTTACCAAGGCTTTCACAGCTATACGTAGTTCAGCATTTCGGCGTTGGTAGGTCAGCCCTTTGAGTGAAGCAAACCCATGGCAGCGCAACTGGTGATCTACAATGTGCGCTGCAAATTCTTCCATGCTGGGCATTTGTGAATTTACGTGAGATGGCAGTACCCTCTCGGTTAGATCATATGTTTTTTGGAAACCTTCGCGGTCGCTGACCATTAGGTCACCTTCCATATACATCTGCTCGAGTGCCTTTTTAGCTGGATTCCAGTCCCACCAGCCTTCACGTTTCGTGGTGTTAGTTTCTACATCTCGGGATCGTATCGGACCATCTGAGCGTATGCGTGCCAACAGTTCACCCATGAGCTTCTTATCACGGGTCCTATACCAATGGGTTTGGCCGCTTTTAATGGCATGTTTGTAGGGTAAGGAGAAGCGAAAATCGGTGATGGGTAGAAAAGCTGCCGCGTGTGCCCAGTATTCAAAAATGTCTCCATCGAGCAACATTTGATTTGTCATGGCTGGCTTGAACTTAGGCACTCTAGAGTAAAAAACATGATGGTGTGCTCGTTCCACCACCGATATGGTGTCGATCTGTACATAACCTATGTGGTTAATGGCTTTACGTGCCCCCGACAAACCACGCCCATAGGGCTGAGCCTGCAATAAACCTTGTGCAGCTAGGGCAAGGCGACGTAAACGCGCCAGCTCTTGTGGACGTTTAATTTCAATCATGGTCATACTTGCCTAACGACCAAAGCAGCGGTGCGTTTACGCATCCGACTGCCTTAGTTTGAGTAAAAGTTACGCCCTTCCGTGTTTGCTTTGAAAACCTCAACTTCTAGATCACCATGAAGACGGCCTAGAAATTCAAAGGAAGCTATCACGGAGGGGAAGGCGGCCCAGATGTAACCCTCTCATGTAACCAAATGGAGTATTCGGTTACATTTTCAAGGAATCTCACGTTTTTGAAAGAAGGGAGATGGTTTTAAAATCAAGATCTTACAAAATCTCGTTTTTTGGGAATAGCCAAAAATGTAACCGTTCTCCTAAGCGAAGTATTACATTTTTCGCATTTTTTTTCATCTCAGTAGTCTAGCCGTTTACCCCGCAACTAGATTCCTCTTCTTAAGTCTTAATGCGCTCTTCAACTCTTCTCAACTTCCGACGCCTGCAGCCCGGCTCTTGGGATGAACGCTCCAATCTGTTAGCGGACCTTGTCTGAGCAAAGCGAGTTGGTCCGCCCTCCACCGAGCGTTCAGCCTTCTTCAAATAGCCGGACTGGGCGTCAATGGTTTTGCCTACTTTTCCCGAAAGAAAAGAAGGTCGTCCGCCGGGGCGAAACCCGGCATGCATAAAAACTTCAATAAGATGCAGTTTGGATAAAGAAAATAAAACTCAGGAATAACTTAGGCAGGGTCTTCGTAGAAGATATAAGGAGTGGAATAATCACTAAATTCAAAATAGACTTGTTTTTCCCCTGGGTCTTTTTGGCCATTGAGGTTGGCATCCAACACACCATAGCCAAACCGGTAAGGGCGCGGATGGTCATCGTTCGTTCCCATGGCCGTGCTGAGTTTATCGATTTTCATAAATCGTTTGACCAATTTCTCTCCTGCATAGATTTCTAGCACTCCATCTGTCCCCGTCCAGTTTTGCACAGCACGGCCTAGTTTATTTTGCGTCTCCTGCGTACATGCAGCCAAGAGTACAAATAATCCAATGATCCATATTTTAGCAGTCATTACTGATCGTCCCTTAGTTTCTCGAGGCCATCTGTTGATACGCATCGCGCACCAGTTCTTTGCCATAGGCTCGTTCCAATCGACGCACGATGAAATGCCCTCTAGCCATGTTTTGAAAGTGATCCATAAAGAGCAAATTCACGGTAGCACCACCAGCGGCACCGAGTAAGGGAATTGCTTGTGCTACGGCTTTTTCAGAAACCTGAATACTGTATCGTGTAGCAATTTTAGATAGAAATCGCACTAAGACCGGTGCCCCAGTACTCGCTAACCCCTGCTCGGCTAAATACTTTGCGGCTTCCGTCATAGCACCAGCCAGCGCGGCCCGCACGGCAAAATACCCGGTATCCACGCCATCATCTTCTTCTTTTGTCCCCCCGAGAGCGAAGACTTCCAAACAGGCCAATTTCGTTTCGGCCTCAGAAAGTGGTTCGCCTTCACTCCGAGCAATGTCGGCAATGGATCGCAACATGATGGTTGTTGAAATGGGGAGTTCCACCGTCAAGGCTAACAACCCGAACGCACCTCCTACTGCCCCACTTACCGAGGTAAGAAACCGATGTGTCCCATCGGCTGATTCGCCGCGATACCGTTCATCTATTGATGAGACAGCTAAATCCATGGCTTTGGTCAGAGCTTTCTGGGTAGTCATGGCCAGTTTATCCGAAACACCTTCTGGCAGCATGGTGATCGCTTTTTCAACCGGCCCTCCAATGAGATTCGTGACTTTCGCTGCGAATGATGGATTTTCAAGGAGTTCGACCGCTCGCCCTAAATCTTGATGATCAACAGAATTGAGGTGATTCATAGATTCTTCCCTCCTCAGCTGTTTTGGAGATAGACCATTTGAGATACCATTGTATTCTTCTTTGATGCGGGTTGGCGAATCATCTAGAACAGTCAGAGGGGGTCTGCTTATTTTCGAGGATGTAGGCTGCCTACCACAAGCCAATCCTGACCAATTTTTTTTAGTTCAGGATTCTCCAGATGCCAGGCTTGTTCAATTGTCTTAGGCGAGACTCCACCGATCAGGCTCTTGGAATCTTGGCCCCCAAGTAATTTCGGGGCCACGTATAATCGTACCTGATTCACTACGCCTTCGTGAAGAGCTGCCGAATTGAGAACACTCCCGCCTTCTAACAACACTGTGGAAATCCCCACCTTGCCGAGCTTGCGTAATACAGCTTTCAGAGAAACCATGCCATTCTTTTGAGCGACGATCCAGACCTGAATTCCTCGATGTTTGAGAGTTTTGATTTTTTTTGGTGAAGCTTGTGCAGTCGTGCAGACAATGGTGGGTTGCTCATGTGCCCACGTGAGGACTTTAGCTTTGATCGGAATGCGCAGTCGACTATCCAACACGACACGTATTGGTTGACGACCTTTTCGTCTTTTCTCTGAATGTTTCGATCCTCTAGCCGACAGTTCAGGATCGTCAGATTGTACGGACCCAATGCCCACCATCACGGCATCAACATGGCTTCGTAGACGATGAACATCTTGCCTGGCTCGCTCACTCGTAATCCATTGCGACTGTCCAGTTTTTGTGGCAATCTTTCCATCTAACGTCATTGCCCCTTTGAGAATGACAAAAGGCTGCCCTGTCTTAATCCAATGGCGATATCCCTCATTGAGCTGTTGTGCCTCTTTCTCCAAGACTCCAACTGATACGTCTAGGCCTGCTCGTTTGAGAATCTTTATACCCTGGCCACTGACCTGTGGATTGGGATCCGTCATCGCCACGCACACTCGAGACAGACCCGACTGTATGACGAGCGGGGCGCAGGGTGGAGTACGTTTTTGAGAATGGCAACAAGGTTCTAAGGTGACATAGAGCGTACCTCCCCTTGCTCGAGGCCCAGCTTTCTGAAGCGCTAGTATTTCTGCATGTGGCTGACCAGCCTGTCGATGATAGGCTTCGCCCACAACGCGGCCATGCTGAACAACCACCGCCCCCACCATTGGGTTAGGGCTGGTCTTCCCCTTTCCTCGAGCCGCCAAGGAAAGGGCACGTTTCATGTAAACATGATCAGATGAGACGGAGGTCACCGTCGTTTTGAGGAGGATGAGGATTTCTTACGTTGTGTAGATTTCACTGCTGTTTTCTTCTTAACTGTGACTTTCTTTTTAACCGCGGCTTTCTTCTTGACCGTTGTTTTCTTTTTTGCTGTAGACGCTTTGGCGATGGATTTTTTAGTTGCAGTTTTTTTTGTCGTCGTCGTCTTTTTGGGGACAGGCTTAGCAGTCTTGACTGACGTTACCTGCTTTTTTCTTGCTGGTGTTTTATTTGAACGCTGGTTTTCTTCCTTCTCGAGAACGGCTAAGGCTGCTTGCGCCGCGGCTAATCGGGCAATCGGCACGCGATACGGAGAGCAACTCACATAGTTCAATCCTAATTCATGGCAAAACATCACCGAACTCGGTTCTCCACCATGCTCACCACAAATTCCGAGCTTAATACCTGGACGAGTTTTTCGACCTTCCTGAATAGCCCATTTCATGAGACTACCCACACCTTCTTGGTCTAACACCGCAAAGGGATCAGCATCCAAAATATTGCTGGCTTTCTTCTCGATCGTCGCTTTGCACATCCGGCAGACCATCTTTTTCCAATCAACATTGTTGCGCTGACAAACAGGACATCGATCTTGCCGGTCCAGATAGAAACCGATATACGGTCCGGCGTCATCGCGAGAAAAACCAAAGGTGGTTTGGGTGAGATCATTAGTCCCAAAGGAAAAGAACTCTGCATCTTCTGCAATCTTCCCAGCCGTCACCGCCGCACGCGGCAATTCAATCATGGTGCCGACCAAATAATTCAGCTTCATGCCATATTGCGCCATGGTTCGTTGGGCTACCTCACGAATAAGTTCTTTTTGGGCTTTCATCTCTGAAGCCATGCCCACCAAGGGGATCATGATTTCCGGGACGATCTTCTTGCCCTCCTTCGCGACTTCACAGGCGGCTTCGAAAATCGCTTGGACCTGCGTCCGCGTAATCTCTGGCATCGTAATGCCCAAGCGACAACCACGAAGACCGAGCATGGGATTAAATTCATGCAGCTCTTCAACACGAGTGAGGATTTTCTGTTTCTCCTTGATAAGAGCAGGATCTCCATTCGTCACTTCAAGTTTGGCCAATTCCACGAGTAAATGTTCGCGTTTCGGAAGAAATTCATGAAGAGGCGGATCGAGCAAGCGAATCGTAACGGGATAGCCCTTCATCTCACGGTAGAGCCCAATAAAATCCTGCCGCTGCAAGGGAAGCAATTGAGTTAAATATATTTCGCGTTCTTCACGGGAAGAGGCCAAGATCATTTGCTGCATGATAGCCACACGATCTTCCGCAAAAAACATATGTTCTGTCCGACAGAGGCCAATGCCCTCCGCTCCAAAGCCTCGAGCGATCTGTGCTTGATCAGGCACATCAGCATTAGACCGAACACGCAACGTCCGAAACGCATCTGCCCATTTTAAGATCGTTGTAAAATATTCATACTTTTCAGATTGCTTGGGATCCATCCGGCCTTGAATGACTTGGATCACTTCTGAATCCACCACCGGGATATCACCCGCATACACTTTCCCCGTAAAACCATTTAAGGAAATATATTCACCTTCTTCCAACACGAGCGTGCCAAATTGGACTTTCCCATTCGACAGTACGGTGACCTCATCACAGCCGGCTATACAGACTTTACCCATCTGCCTCGCCACGACTGCGGCATGGGACGTCATCCCACCTTTTGCTGTAAGGAATCCTTCTGCTGCATGCATGCCATGGATATCATCTGGACTCGTTTCGTGACGAACCAACACTGCCCGTTCACCTTGTGTTTTCAATTCAACCGCGCGGTCTGGCGTGAGGGCAATGCGCCCTGCGGCTGCTCCAGGACCGGCAGGCAGACCTTTCCCAACGGCTTGGAATTTCGCCTCGTCGCTACTTTCAAAAATCGGATAGAGATATTGAGAGAGTTGCTCTGGAGCGACACGCTTGACGGCTTCTCGGCGGTCAATCAGTCCCTGCCGCACCATGTCCACGGCAATACGGACAGCGGCAATCCCCGTGCGTTTTCCGACACGGGTTTGCAACATATACAACTTGCCTTCTTGAATCGTGAATTCCAGATCCAACATGTCTCGATAGTGTTTTTCGAGAACCCGCTGCGTCTTGATCAGGTCTTTGTAGGCACTCGGCAATGATTCCTGTAACGATGCCACTGGCAAAGGTGTTCGAATCCCCGCCACCACATCTTCACCTTGCGCATTGAGTAAACATTCTCCAAAGAAGGTGGACATGCCATTGGCCGGATTTCGGGTAAAGGCCACACCAGTTCCACTGGTATCTCCCATATTCCCAAATACCATGGACTGCACATTCACGGCGGTGCCCCATTCATCTGGGATGTCATAGAGTCGTCGATACGTGACAGCCCGATCGCCAAACCAGGAATCAAAGACTGCATTGATCGACATACGAAGTTGTTCGAAAGGATCTTGCGGAAAATCAGAACCGGTTTCAGCTTTCACGAGGGCTAAATACTCATCCACTAAACGGCCTAACGCCTGTTCGTTTAGATCCGTATCATGCTTCGCCCCTTCCAGCTGTTTCATCGCATCGAGGGATTTTTCAAAGCCCTCACGGGACATGCCCATGACCACATTTGCAAACATGGTAATAAAGCGCCGGTAGGCATCAACCGCAAATCGCTGATTGTTCGTCTTTTTGGCGAGGCCTTGCACGGTATGTTTGTTGAGCCCAAGGTTTAAGACTGTATCCATCATGCCAGGCATAGACGCTCTCGCTCCAGACCTCACGGATACCAACAAAGGATTATCCGGATCGCCTAATCGAGCCTTCATCGCCTGTTCTACTTGTCGCAGTCCTTTGAGCGCTTGATCCCACATCGTGCCTGGATAGCGTTTTTTCGAATGAAAATATTCCACACATGCGTCTGTCGTAATCGTAAATCCTGAGGGGACGGAAATTTTCAGGTTGGTCATTTCCGCCAGCCCTGACCCCTTGCCGCCCAAGAGTTCCTTCATATTGCCCGATCCTTCAGCTTTTCCGTTGCCAAAGAAATAGACGTATTTTTTCTGCCGCATGAATCGCTCTCCTTTACCCAGCCAGTATCTTTAGAAAGAAATGAGAAGAATAAATAGTCGACAATAGGGGATTGCGTCTAAGA
>JAJDBQ010000004.1 GCA_029261255.1 Nitrospirales bacterium | reverse complement strand
ATTGCTATACACATAATCAGAGGCCATGTGATATGGACCACCGGCAGCAGGGATAAAGACATCAATCCCTTCTGAACCGGCAAACTCTACGACACTGATGTCATCAGCACCTTCCATAAACGGTTCAATAGGCCATTCGTGCTTTTCAACACTGAACATACCATTTTGTTCGTTATTGGCACCGAATACATGAATCCGTACTGGGTCACCCGCGTGGGCTTCAATGAGGGGAGTCACTGGATCTTTTGGATCATCCACCTCACAGGGTTGGAACATTCGTCCTAACGTACACCCTGCTTCTTCACGGTAAGGATAGGGTTCGGCCCTGTAGTTAATGCCAACCAAACCCGCGACATTTTGGACATAAGGCATAAAACTCGTCCCAATGATGTTGTCTTCCTCCTGGAAGTACAAGGCTACATCGCGATAGTTTTGACGAAGCTCATTCCCTTGGATCGTCCGATCAACGATCACATCAGCAGCCCAACTATTTTTCAAGGAAATATCGGCTCCAGTTTTCGGATCACGATACTGTGAACCTTTTGGTCCGATGATTACGCCACCAAACAGACCATTTCGAATATTCATAGCCGGATTCCCAAAGTCCCAGACTAAGGATTGGGTCTCTCCAATATACGGATCCGCATAATAGGTATAGGTACGGCTTTCACCAGGAGCCACAGTTTGATCGCCTGGATTGTTGCCGAGATTCACACCTTGCGAATCTTTTGGATCAAACGCCAAGCTGAAAGCTGAAAATGACGCTCGGCTTTCTTTCATCTTATTGGTCAATTTAACTTTAATACAATCACCTACGTTTGCCCGAATTGTGAGGGGCATAGGATGAAAGTCTCCAGACGCCTTACTAATCTCATCTTCTAAGACATAGATTTTAGCATCTGGATTTTGGATTTCTATTTTCCGCTCAAAGTCCACTTCGATCGCTTCTTCGATATTTGGATTGAAGGTCATTGATGGAAAATCAATGGCTGCGACATTAAACGATTTGACCGGAGCATCGGCTGGACAAACCGGCAGTTGCTTCTTAATACCTGGACCACCAACAGCTGCGTTAGGCAACAATTGCAAGTCTGGCACTTTCTTATCCAACACTCTGATGAGGCCCCATGACCCTTCAGAGAACTTTGAACTTCTTCCATTAAAATACATGTAATCCCCGGCTTGAAGACGAGGACCACCAGCTTGAGGAACGACGAGGTCGTACCGCTCAGCTATACCAATATGAATGGAATTCTTTCTATTGGCATCGCCCGCATACCGTTCGGTCAAGAAGTTATGACCGGAAACGGTAAAGACATTACTTTCATTCATCGTCACGTCAACCAACCGGAAAACAATCGCATCTCCAAGATAGGCTCGAACAGTGGCAGTACTTGGATCTCCATGTTCAGCACTACTGAAGATTTGCGATGTATCTGGATTGTTGGCTAAACGCTGCGCAAAAGGCTCAGCTCTAAAATTTATTGCGCCACCCGTCGTATGGGTTCCCCCATTCAAGAACGGCATAGGCGTCATTTTAATCAGTTCATTCGGTGGCATAATAAAGGAGACGGTACGTCCCGCTTCCAGAGCCACATCAATTGGTTGACCTGGAGGATTCCCAGCTGTCACTACATTGACCGTGTGAGGAACCGTATCCATGATTTGAACCATAAGTTCGCGGAAACTTCCAGCTATTCCGTATCCAACCGGCTCATTTGTATGAATGTCCATAACCGGGCCTGTCCTTTGTGGTTCGCCGGTTACCGGATTGTGATACGTAGAACCAAATGGTTCGATTAAGAAAGTGCAGACCGCACCATGAGGCCAGGTCGTTCCACCAAAAGCATGGTCATGACAAAAGACCGATCCGACATCGGCATCAGCCCAGAACCGTTGTCGAACAAACTCAACCGTCGTGATATCTCCAACAGGATGATTATGTTCTAACGGCTGTTCAAACGTAAGCGTATTTTCTCCTGCTGGAGCAGCAGGGGCAGAATCACCTGAACTCAATCCAGGAACCTTCAGTTTTTGTCCAACAAAAATGAGATTTTCATTATTTAAATCATTCATTTCTTGTAGAGAACCAACTGATGTCCCGAACGAACTGGCAATCTTACCTAAGGTATCCCCTGTGGAAACAGTATAGTCACTTCCACTTTGTCCACCTTGAGCAGAAGCAGTTGAAGGACTCCCCTCACCACCAATTGCCACAATTCTCTTGATTTCCCAGCCCTTCACATTATCGGCTCCTACCAAAAGGACCGTTCCAACATGATACTGCTTGGCATTCGTCACTTCGATGGTTCTATCTCCCTTTCGAGCTGCCTTCGTGAACTTGGCATTCATCGGTACCGGGAGCCCTTTGTCTGACTTCTTTTCAAACATCGTAAACGGACGGACAGATTGCTCGTAAGAGAAACCTGAGATCACACCATCCGAAGCTTGATTATCAAATTGCACAAAATGGAAATGCGTATTGATCTTTGATGATTGGAAATTCGTAATATCATCATCTTCCCACTCACTGGTCAAAATCCAATCCATGCAGTCATAGATATTCGCACGAAATACTAATGGGACTTTCAGATCATTATTTGCCCGAATCGCCTCTTCTTCATCATGTACAACGTAGAGAAGACCATTCGGATCGACTATGGCTGGTTGATCACCTTCAGCAGCCGACAGTTCAATCGGCAATTTAATGAAATGGACATTATATTCTTGTGTCCCAGCACGGTCTGGACAAAGACTCCATCGTCCATTTTCACCATGCTTGGCAGGCTTAACAGATGTCGTGCCTAGCTCGTTCATGTGAATCATTTCTAACCATGGCGCAGGGTTTCTATCTGGCGAAAACGGATTACGTTTTCCAAAATGCGGAGTCAACCACGGCCACGCCACTTTTCCTGTCGTAGGCTCAAACCAAATAGGCCGACGTTCACCGGCTTTATACCCTTGCCATTCTGGAATATACTTTGGATTTTCACCGGCACTGGCTTCCTTTTCACTGACAGCCATATTGCCATCCCAAGCCCAATCGACGACCGTCGCATCATAGGATTTAAGTTGTTCGACATAATCATCTTTATGGCCGGGCTTGCCACGAGTCGGCAATTGCATTTCTACCCAATCATAAATCGTCGCGATGACAGGATCAGAATTCCAGTTGGATTTGCCTTTTTCAATAATTTTGAATTTCTTACCAAACCAATCAACTGTGGTCCCAATAAGCTTATCTGACGTCACAGGCTTAGGGATTCGACCAACACGATCAGGCAACTCTCTCATAGGAGCCATCACATCATTTTTAAACCCATCGACCTGCATCGTATTATACACACGCCAGTATCCCCACATGCCTGCGACATAATGGTGAGCTACATGACAATGGAACAAGAAGTCCCCAGCCAAATATTGGCAAAGGCCTGATCCACATTCGGTTTCCAAATCTACGGCTTCTGATGGACCAATGACTTCTACGTCCACCCGATCCGATTTCGCACGAATCACTGGGTACTTTTGAGGACCTTGGCCTTCATGCCACATAGGCATTTGATCAACAGCCCTTGGGCTACGTGCCCAACGAATTGATCCCCCGTGAGGATGATGAGAATGAAAAACCTCAGACCCACCATGAACCAAACGGAATTTAGCAGGATCACCTAAATAACTTCTAGGAATCGTTGTCGATGCATCACCAAAAGTATAGGAGCTATACGCCATTGATTCATCTTCGAAACCAAAATATTCATGCTGCACATGCATGTTATCGATGCCAAACGGCTCACTGCGATAATTCAACGCCCGAGCACCTGGTCGATACGCATCAGTTAAAGGATCTCGTTGAGGCAAGAAATCCCCATGTTTATTCACCGGGCGGAATGCCTCATCACCAACTTCGTGATAGATCAAGACAAATTCCCGAAAATCTGGACCGGTTCCATTTTGGATAATCGCTTGCCAGCCACTCGCCATCTTTGGCGCTTCGCCGGTTCCGAGGGGATCTAAAAATTCAGAGCCTTGGGGTTCCACAACAAACACCCCAAACAATCCCATGACTGTCAATTCCCGATCATTGCTATAACTATGAAATTGTCGTCCACCTTCTTGTGTGGCTGGGTGGATATACCATTCCATTTCAATAACCGGAGATCCCTGAGGCGCTTCCTCATCATCTTCTTCAGCGACACCCACGGCAATCGAATCAACATTCGTGGTGGTAGCTGGCTGCCCAGTTTTACTCATCACCATGCTCGAACCATGAATATGCAGGCTGACTTCTTCACCAAATTCTAATTGGTTACGCAAGGTAAACTTTACACAGTCCCCTTGATTCCCACGAACAACCAACGGTTGAATCCATTGATCTTGGATGCCGTTTTTCACGCCTCCTGGATCATGATGCCCTTCTGACTCACGAGCCGCAGCATTTTTGGCTTCTTCTTCTCGTACTTTTTCAAGATTTTCCGTCAGCGTATACATATACCCAGGATAGTAATCCAACCATTGGTTCAGGGTAATTTCAACGTTAATCGCTGAAATATCGAAATGACGAACTGGAGCAGTCTTGGGGCAGAGGCCGCCACCATTCATCGCCACAGGCTCCCCTTCTGACTCAGAAGCCAACAAATAGTTGCCCTTTCCCGCACCATATTGGTGCAAGGTGGACATGTTGTTATACATGCCTTCAGTCGGGGTACCGGCAGTCTCTGTTTCAATTTGCTGCATCATCTTTTCATGTTGTTTTTCGACAAGAGCAGCGCGTTCTGCACGACCTTCAATAGAATTCTCTATGATAGTCTGCCCTTTGAGCTTTTCAGCCCAAGCTGGAGCATCCTGATGCGTCATTCCAGTCTTGTGCATCATGGCTTCTTGGGATTCTCCGGCAAAGAGAGTCCCCGTCGAAATCAACGAAACCCCTCCCAGAAACAAACCCAAAGAAAGGGATGTAACGACATTCCTCTTTTTCAAATAAAACATGGACCGGCCTCCTTAAAAAAAATAACCTGTCGACTACTTAGTATTTTGTTCAAATCAATCAGACAAATAGACATATCGCCCCGTGATTCGGGGAGCCGAAAAGGTATCCAAAACAGTTCGGCCTGTCAAGTCCAAGGTTCACTATCTTCAGGCTAAAGAACAATTAGCAAAGGGAGAAACCATGATAAGTTTGAAATTCGCAATAATTAAGAAGGGAAAGAGGCAAGGTCAGGCCTAGAAATGGCTTGAATGCCATTTTTCTTTCCCGTTTCCAACCTTCTAAAGACGAGACACACGCTCCTTGAAGCGTTGTTGCAGAGCACACGTCACCGGCCCAGGCTTCCCCTTGTGAATCGCTTCCCCATCCACCTCCACGACAGGGAGAACTTCAATCGTGGTGCCTACAAGAAACACCTCATCCGCTTCGTAAAGGCCTCTCACCGTAATGTGATCAAAGCTGGCATCTTGGCCGTGCTCTTGAGCCAAATTTATGACCTGTTGCTGCGTGACGCCGGACAGCACAAAATGGCTTCGCTCAGGCGTTCGGAGCTGTCCTTCCTTCACGATAAAAATATTGCTCGTTGCACCTTCGATCACCAACCCGTCCCTGACAAAGATCGGCTCAAATACCTTTGCGTCTTGGGCTTGCTGCTTGGCTAAAACATTGGGAAGAAGATTCAAGCTCTTAATATCACACCGATCCCATCGAATATCAGGTACGGTAATGACCTTAACGCCTTGCCTGCTCATCTCTATTGGAAGAGCGCGCATTTCTCGAAATGAGAAGAAAACGGTCGGGGCAATGCTGAGAGGAAATCCATGCTCTCTAGGGGCCACTCCTCTAGTCAGTTGAATATAGACCTTCCCCTCTGAATAGCCACTCTGTTGAAGGCCAGTCACCAGAAGGCGATAAAAATCTTGTGGTTCTAAATGAAACGAAATTCGAATTTCTGCGGCGCTACGAACAAGGCGGGAATAATGCTCTTCCCAAAAAGCAGGTACTCCATGATAGGCACGGATCACTTCATACACGCCATCCCCAAATAGAAATCCACGGTCATCCGGTGAGATGGCAATCTCTGCTAGTGGCGAAAAACGACCATTGAGATATCCGATATCTGGCATGCAACACTACCTTGCAGGAGGATCAAGGACAGTCACCTCAAATACTCTCCGATCTTCTGCCGTGAATTTCCAGGCCATTCGCTTGCTAAATTCTAAGCGATGCATGCCCGTCATCAACGCCTGAAATTCAAAAGAACGCCGTCCGGAATCCACGGCATTATTGCTCACAGTGCGGAGAAAATCATCTTCCACTAAAGCCAAAACCTTAGGATCATAGGTGGGAACCCACTGTTCCCCGCGTGTCCGATCTTCCCATAAATGAATAAGGAACGTGCCAGATTGCGACGTCCGAATGGGCTTACTTTCAATTTGGCTGGTATCCATACCCTTTTCCCTTTTAAGAATAAATTTTGATCGGGACGGAAAAATACTTACTCACCAGTTAACCAATCTCGCTTCTTAGGACAGACAAATACTTGACCATTGGCCACATGGACATCGTAGTTCACCACGCAGTACCCACCCCCATCAGGTCCAAATCCTGTCCGAATGTCAAATTGCTGATGATGCCATGGACACGCCACAACAAAACCCTTGAGCCGACCCTTGCCCAATGAAGCCCCCTGGTGAGGGCAGATATCATTAATCGCAAAACACCGATCATCAATACGAAACAACGCTAAGGTTTTGCCTGCTACTTTAAAAACCCGCCCCTTTCCTTGAGGAAGATCGTCAAGATTCGAGACAAACACGTAGCCCTCTTTAGGACTCGATGGCTGACATTGCTTACTACTATCCATAATTCAGAGATTAACCCAAGGACAACAAAGCTTTAGGGGATAGACAAGATAAATTTCAATTGATTCCCAACGGCAATATTCGCCTGCTCAATAACACCCGCATTGGCGTCAAGAATATATCTGGCATCATTTGGCGGCCCGTACCTAGGACAAGGATCATCCGAACAGGGAGGAACATTTCGCTCAACATGTACAACAAATTTACTTTCATCCACCCATATGATATCAACCGGAAATTGAAACTCCTTCGTCCAAATACGATGCGGGCCTGATTCCCCATAAATGTAGAGCATCGCTTCTCCTGCAGGAAGCGAAGGCCTAAACGCCAAACCAAACAAGAGCTTTTCTGGAGTATCGGCCACCTCAGCCTTAAGAATCGCCCCGCTAGGGAACTTCACATTGATGACTTGTGTTTGTCCTGGCGAATTAAATAATAATGCCCCAGAAATCAACATCAAAGACATGAGCAAGAGAAACAGTATTCTCTTTTTACTGGTTCCGTCCTGTAACTTTAAAAATGACAACATAGCAACCACTCACTCTTTCTTCCAAGAGTCCAACCCCAGACAAACCGTCTTCTTCCGATACTCATTGTGCTCAGCGCTCTGAGCCCGCTACACTATCATTCACGATCATTAAGTACGGTTCGCATTTCGCCGAAAAAGAGATGTACGGGAAAAGAATGTAAGAGAAAATCACAACAGTTACTTCTTACCATGGAGGATTGACATGCGCTACCTCCCAATCACTGCTTTTTTCATCTCACTAGTCTTTGCTCCTACCGTCAGCCAATCAGCCTACTCTGAAGTTTCTCTTGTCATTGATCAGTTTGTCTCGCAAGTGTATCCAAAAGGTAGCCGATATTTTTGGGTCATCAATGATACAAGCTCTGATCTTTCCAATGAAATAATTGTAGACATCAACACCGAACTTCAAGTCGATTCCAAAGAAAACGCCCATCCCAATCGGTTCTTACTGCTTCTGGTGAAAGGAAAGCTACTCGGATCACAACAGATTCCTTTAGGAGCAAAAGTTGATTGTCACAGTGACGAGAAAGAAATTTAAAAAGACTCCCCCTCTTAATATTCTAGGCAAGACAGCACCGTTCAAATAAAAAGCCCCGTTCCTCAACTTAAGGAACGGGGCTTTTTGACTCACCCTAGATATTTTAATATCTAGTATTTTTTCTTACTTGAAGATCACAAGCTTTCCACCTAAGTGAGCACCATGCAATTGGCAGCTATAGTCCAAGATACCATTTGTTGTAACATAGGTCAGATCACTCATAGGAATACCAATATACTTGGTCTCTCCTGCTTTCAACACAACCTTAACGTCAATAGCCCATGGATCATCTCTTGTTGTGTCACTGCCGAGCGTAAAGCCATGGTCTCCCTTTAAGTTGTTAGTCACCTTAAGAAGGACAGGAGCCTGTGCGCGACCACCAGTACCCGAGCTGACCAGATCCAAAATTGCAACGGGAGGATAGATCACCTTTTTTCCGCCAATTTCCATAATGTTGAACTCTAAATCAACATCCATGTTTCTGAAATGTTGGCCAACAACTGAACCGGTTTTTAGATCACCGATTTCCACACCACCTGATTGTAACGCCCACGAAGCTGAAGAACCGGCTGCAATTAACACCGCACTTAAAAGGACGGATAGAAGCACTTTGTGCATCGCCCACCTCCTCATGAGAAGCTTGTTGATAATAAA
>JAJDBQ010000030.1 GCA_029261255.1 Nitrospirales bacterium | reverse complement strand
CAGCTTTTCCGTTGCCAAAGAAATAGACGTATTTTTTCTGCCGCATGAATCGCTCTCCTTTACCCAGCCAGTATCTTTAGAAAGAAATGAGAAGAATAAATAGTCGACAATAGGGGATTGCGTCTAAGAGGAAGAGCTTTTTGACAACAGACTCTCCCATGAAGCTCCACTAGCCATGACCATAAGCCTGACTGGATGCTCCACTCCCTCCTGAATACCTGTAATTGATTGAGACGTGTAGAAACGAGGTGTGGTGGTATCACAACTGGTGAACTGCCCCGACACTCATGTTGAACGATGGTTGAACGATTGAAGACGAATTTGATATTTGGCAATTAATTGACGTTTCAGCCACATTCCACCTGCCATAACCACTATCGCAAAAATCGTGAGAGCAATCAATCGATAATTTTCTGATGATTGCCCACGAAAGTATAAATTGCCATCAGCACCCATGGCCAATGTCCGATCAGCAGCCAAAGAATGCGTCTGACCTGATATATCGGAAAAGTCTATCCATTCTTGACAAACTTTGACTAGCCCCTCTGCCCCAACAACTTTTTTCCACTGTACACCCACACAATGCCCATTCGCGGGGTCATAGAGCTCTGGTTTGGCCAACGCAGCCTCAAGGTCGACTCCGCTAATCCACAACCCTGCGAAAAGAAGTGCATTACAGCCTAGAAAAAGCCCAATCGTCACAAAATGGGTATAGCGTTGTACCCGTCGGGACAGATCAGACTCCTCAAGAAAAGGCGGCTGCGTGCTCATGCCACATTGCTTCCTCTACATTAGAGATCCTGATTCATCTTCAACCTACCCTTGATTATCTATCCCACCTCAGCGCCAGCAGATTGCAGACAGGAAAAATCGGCAATAGTCAAAAAGAGATGATCGATCGCCGTCAGAAGAGAGAGCCGATTTTCTCGAATGAGAGGATCAGGGTCATTCACTAAGACAGCTGAGAAAAACTCATCAATCGGCGACTTGAACGTCAATAGCAATTGAAGGGCACCAGCATATTCCTGATTGGCCACACAATCGGTTACCTCTTGTCGAACCTTATTGAATAGAGAGAACAGTTGTCGTTCAGCATCATGCTGAAACCGCTCAGGACTCACGGCCACATGTTGCCATGATTCTTTCTCGACAATCCGATGCGCGCGCTTAAATCCAATCATCAGGGGCTCAAAGTCCGGTTGATTCACAATGACTTGCAGCGCTTGCATTCGCGAGAGCAGATCTCCTAAATCAGCCGAATCCTTTGACCGAACACGAGTCACAGCCTCCATCACATCATCTCGCAATCCCATTGTACTCCGTCCGTAAAACCGAAGCCGTTCGACAATAAACTCCATAACTTCCGTGACGGTCGTGGGTCCGCCTTGCCCCACACCCTGCTTGGCAAGGATCTGAATCATCTGCTTGAACACCTCAACCACATTTAATTTGAAAACGCTCTCACTCATGATCCGGACGAGTCCATATGCGGCACGTCGTAACCCCAAAGGATCTTCCGAACCGGAAGGTCTCATCCCCACGATAAAAAACGACACGATCGAATCAACTCGATCTGCGCAGGCCAGCAGCATACCTGCAAGGCTCGCTGGCAAATGATCATCCGGGAATCGCGGAAGATAGTGCTCGCCGATGGCCTTGCTGACTTCTGGACGCTCCCCATTACGGCGTGCGTATTCCTCACCCATCACACCCTGCAAGTTCGGAAATTCGCCGACCATCCCGGTTGTCAAATCTGCTTTGGACAACAAAGCCGCCCGTTGGCACACATCTTTCAATTCATCGCGACCTAACGTCATGGCCATCCACCCAGTCAAATCCTGAATACGCTCAACTTTCTGTCGCATCGTCCCTAATTTATGATGAAATATGACCCCATCTAAGGCAGCCACACGCTCATGGAGGGGCTGCTTCTCATCTTCTTGTAGGAAATATTGTGCATCCTTGAGCCGCGCCGACAGTACACGTTCATTGCCTTTGGTGATTAACGTCGTATTACCCCACGGGGTATTCGTCACGGCCACAAACTTTGGCAATAAGGTTCCGTCTTTTCCTACGAGAGAAAGGAACCCTTGATGCTCTTTCATTGAGGACATTAAGACACGATCAGGTAATGCTAAGAATTCGTTGTGAAATGTGCCAAGAATGGCATGCGGATATTCAACACCCCAGACAGCTTCTTCCGTCAATTCCTCACGATGGACAGGATCGATCTGCCCTTTCCCTAATTTCGCTAATTTGGCAATCTGTGATTGGATTAAGACCCGCCGCTCATCAGGGTCTACCAACACGCCAAGTTTGCTCATGGTCGTGATATAGGCCGACGCATTCGTCAGTGGGACAGCCTGCCCAGGCTTCTTCCCTTTACACTTGTAAAACCGGTGTCCCCATGTGACTCCACCAGAAACAACCCCCGCAAACTCTATCTTGAGAACTTGTTGGCCCAATAACACCGCCATCCAACGAATCGGACGTGCAAACTTGGCCTGCGAGGCATTCCAGCGCATGGCTTTAGCGAATGTAAGTTTTGCTAAACATCCAGGAAGGCTCGAGGCGAGAACCTGTTTGGCCGATTTACCGCGTTCATGTTTATTCACTGCCAGATATAATCCCTTGGGTGTTTCTTTGAACGTCAGTTGCTCAACCGACACTCCTTGAGATTTTGCAAAGCCCTGCGCCGCTTTCGTAGGGAGACCCGCTGCATCAAAGGCAGCAGATTTTGGTGGCCCAACGATCTCTTGTTTCAGCGATGCTTGCTGAGTCTGGACACCATCGACTAATAACACTAACCGCCGAGATGTTCCCAACGTTCGAATCTCGTGATAACTCAATCGGCATTCATCTAAAAGCTCTTGCCCAAGCGCAGCCAGATCCTGAAGAGCCTGAGGCAGAAAAGTCGTAGGGATTTCTTCCGTACCGATCTCTACTAACAATGGCAGAGACGTGACTTTGGGTTTTGGAGTAGTAGAACCCTTCACCTTCGACTGTGTTTTTTTTATAGGAGCCATAGGATGAACAACATCAAGAACCGAACCTGCAGGAAATATCGCTTACCGTTTTTTTCTCACTTTTTGTACAGGAGTTGGCACTTTCATATTCAGTAAAGGAAAACCTAAGTTCTGACGTTGATCGAAGTACGCCTTCGCACATTTCCTAGCTAAATTGCGCACACGACCGATGTATCCTGTGCGTTGAGCCACACTAATCGCTCCCCTCGCATCCAAGACATTAAAAAAGTGTGAACATTTCATACAACAATCATAGGCTGGTAGCACTAAGCCTCGCGAATGCTCCAATAACTGCAGACATTCTTTTTCCAAGCGATCAAACGAAGTTTGCAGCAAATTGACATCTGCCGTTTCAAAATTATAAATCGACCATTGGACCTCTGATTCATGGTAAAGCTCTCCGTACCGAACACCTTCAGTCCATTGCAAATCATAGACATTATCAACATCTTGCAAATACATCGCGATCCGCTCAAGGCCATACGTCAGTTCAACCGTGACGGGATCCATTTCTAAGCTGCCAACTTCTTGGAAATATGTGAATTGGGTGATCTCCATCCCATCTAACCGAACCTCCCAACCCAGGCCCCAGGCCCCTAACGTTGGCGATTCCCAATCATCTTGCAAAAATTGAATATCGTGCTGAGAGGGATCCAACCCTAAATGCGCGAGACTTTGTATGTAGAGATCTTGAGAATCAGCTGGGGCAGGCTTCAACACCACCTGATATTGAAAGTAATGTTGAAGACGATTTGGATTTTCGCCATATCGACCATCTGTGGGTCTTCGGCAAGGTTCGATATAGGCAGCTCGCCAGGGCTCCGGCCCAATCGCGCGTAAAAATGTCGCAGGGTTAAACGTTCCCGCGCCTTTTTCCGTATCATACGGCTGTGTCAGGATGCAGTCGTGAGACTTCCAAAACTCATGGAGGGAGAGAATTATCTCTTGAAACGTCACAACACTCGACTTTGGGCCATACGAAGCCTGAAATACTGGCAAGCACTCATCGAATTCAAGTCAGCATCTATTTGAATTATCTGAATAGGACTAGGCTTTTTACCCTAGCAACAACCCTTTGACCAGTCAAGAATGCTTCGTTCAATTTTGAACGTGTTTTTCTACTCAAATGATTTGAACCAGAATCTCTCCATCTTGTTTTTCATAGCCTCACTCAAGTATATTTGTTCCCCTGTTTATCCATTGAGGAGGGGCTGAACCAATGAAACCAATTGCTCAAGTATTTTTATGGGCTTCCGTCTGTCTTGCAACCATGACCTTAGGATGTGCCGAGATGAATGGCGGTTCTATGGCAGGAAGCGGATCAACTGCACCTTCAGCATCAAGTGCCGGAACCACTGCAGTGACGACCGGGGCAAACCGCGTATCACAAGGAACACAAGGTGATTCCTTAGATGCGTGCACGACGCGCATTCCCAGTGATGCATCTGCTGGCCAGCGTATGATCGCAGAACAAACATGCCAGCGGGATGCGGAAAATCGTATGTCGATTGACGCGGTTCCTGGCCAATAATCCAGCATTGACTTCTTCAGGTTCGCTGGCCGACGCATGGCTAGCGAACCTGGTCGCACTCCACTACTCCACTCCAGCACTGTCCGTCTTGTTTCCGTGGCCTCATGTTCTTTGTCCACAATTGTTTCGTTCTTTTTGCAAATTCTTATTCGTGACGTCGCTATGCCCTCTTCTATTCTCGTCAAAGATATCCAACTGAATGCTCGCTGCGGTGTCACGGACACTGAACGATCTCAGCCTCAACCCATTTTGGTGGATCTGACATTACGATGCCCGAACGAAGCCGCCTTCCAAAGCGACAACCTAGACGATACTGTCGATTATGCCACCATCACGCAATGCATACGAGATGTCGGCGAACATGACACATATTTCCTTCTTGAAAAACTGACTGAAGATCTGTGCCAATCACTTTTTCAACGCTTCCCGCTGACACACATAGAGATTTGCGTCAGAAAAATTCGTGCTCCAATTAAAGATTTCTCAGGATCTGTCGGAATTCAACGTATTCGTTCACGACAGGATTTTCTCCAAGCCAAGCATGGCCATGCTTCTCCGTTCCTGATCGATCACCTCCCTCGCCTACCACAGGGCAAAGTATTGGATGTGGCCACAGGCCGTGGGCGACATGCACATTTCCTCGCATCACATGGTTTTTCAGTTCATGGGATCGACCGAAATCGTGAAGCTCTCGCATTCATTGACGCTCAGGCTCAAGAAGGGACAGGGCTTCCGATTACCACGGAATACGTGGACCTCGAGGTCGATGAGCAGTCCCCTCCGGATCTTGGCACTGAAGCCTATGATGTGATTCTGGTATTCTTTTACCTCTACCGACCGATTTTCTCTCAACTAGTCAAAGCCTTAAAGCCTGGAGGAGTCATTCTGTACGAAACCTTTCTCCTTGAGAACCATCTTTCTCGACAACATCCACGCAGAAAGGAATTTTGTCTAGAATCCAATGAATTGCTGTCTTTACTTCCAAACTTCCAGATTCTGCACTACGATGAAGGCGATCACCTCGGAGGCACGCCATCAGAACGTGCCTTCACTGCACGTGCGCTAGCTCGAAAACCATAGGAAGTGAGAAGTAAAATGAGGAGCACGAGAGAAGAAAAAGTACGTTCATTATATTGTTTTTCACTTCTACCTTTTCACTTCAACTTTTCCCAACTTCGTGACGATCACTAATCTCAGACAACCCCTGATTCGCCCTGGACAATAAATATGAGCCGTATCGACCTTCACACACACACGTACTTTTCTGATGGAAGCTATTCACCAACCGAGCTCGTCGAATCCGCCAACCAACTGGGGATCGATATTTTGTCCATTACGGATCATGACACGACAGACGGTTTGAATGAAGCCATAGAAGCCACGACAAACCTTCCGCTGGAATTGATTCCTGGGATTGAACTCAGTGCACAATTCCACAATCGTGAAATGCATATTTTAGGCTATTTTATCGATCTGACTGATCGTCAATTTCAAACGAGGTTGGAAGCACTCCGCTCGACAAGATCCGTGCGAATCCGCGATATATTAGCTCGACTGCAAACATTGGGAATAGATGTCTCTCTCACTGAAGTCGAAGCGGCTTCTGGAACAGGCACAATTGGGCGTCCACACATTGCACAGGTCCTAATAGCCAAAAACTATGTGAAAAATATGAAAGAAGCCTTCGAGCAATTCTTGGGGTCACGAGGAAAAGCGTATGTCCAACGAGAGGTTCCTGACGCTCAGGAAATCATTCGTTGGATCACGGATGCTGGGGGAATCCCGGTTCTCGCACATCCCTATTGGGAAGGCTTCAACAAAGAAGACAGTGCGAAGGCATGTCAAACGTTAGTCGAACAAGGGTTACAGGGGTTAGAAGTCTTTTATGGCACGTTTTCCGCGCGCCATATTTCTTTCAACTTAGGCCTAGCTCGTCGCTTCGATCTACTCATGACCGGCGGGAGTGATTTTCACGGAGCATTAAAACCTGATATTGCACTGGGAAAAGGAAAAGGCTCGCTTCATGTCCCAACAAAGGTTGTGGAAAAACTCCGAATCGCTGCGGGACGATAAATACGAGGGAATGGAATCTGAGAAAAGCCGTTGAAGATTATGTATCGGGCGCTTCCACGATATGGTTTTCAAATCGCGTACAGCCTTCGGCTAGTAGCCGATTCGTCAACATTTCTCCAGGCCATTCAATCGGCAAATCTGCGGTAAAGACCCAAACATCTGGAGACGTCCATATCGGACCATGGTCTTCAGGCAAATCTGGATCAAATAAATCTGTCCATACAGGCATATAGACGCCATTGCCACATTGAGTATGAAGATGAACAATGGTTCGACTCCGAACCGGTCCTTCTAAATCATGCCAGACAGCAGCAGTTTCATCAGCTAACCGGTGTAGACGAACGGCATTTTGGGCATCGAACAAGGCATAGGCTGCATAGTTTGGTGCCTCTAACATCTGCGGAGCCTTCGCCACTTCGGGACATTGAGCCACGAGGCCATCCATAATCGCCTGACAATCAGTTTCTGAAAGCGTGTCAGGCATCGTCGTATCCGTCACCCCAAGAATTTCAAAGAATAAAAAGGCTGTCGCTTCCACCGGAGGATGCAGTCGGGCCGCAATCGTTTGCCGACGCTGCCCTTCGGCCAAGCTGGAAATATGGTCATGCACTTTCTCCAAATTCAGATAATCCAGAGTGGTGTCAGTCAACAACCGAGGTTCAACTGTGATCGCTGCGCCCGGAGCCAGATGCAGGTGTCGGCGTAATAAGTCCGCCGTTTCGACTGGATCAATTTTCAATTTCAAGGGAAAAACTAAATTCGCCTGCAGAGGCAATTCAAATGAAGCGAGCACTGCAAACGTTTCAGTGTCTTCATGCTCCGTATCCATGACACAACAACTGGCGGCTTCTGCCAGCAAATCAAATAACCACTCCGCCATATTTTCATCCAACGCGGCCAACACGGTCAGCACTTCATGCTCACGGTCTTGATCTAATAAGGCTTGCAAGACCTCGATGGCCAAACTCGGGTCACCATGTTCATGGCGACGTGCATTGATAAGATGAATCAGATCACGAGTGAGCGGATCAGGACGGTACCAACTGGGCATAACGCTTACATACCTCTCAATACAATAAGATAATCATTGTAAGCCCCGCGGAATAGACAGTTCAACTGAAAGAGTATTTTCTCATTACCAGAACCTATTTGCCAACTTCTTATTCGCCGATCACTTTGACCAAGACTCGCTTTCGACGGCCCCCATCAAATTCTGCATAAAAGATTTGTTCCCATGGACCAAAGTCCAACGCGCCATTGGTAATCGCCACCACCACCTCACGACCCATAATTTGGCGTTTAATGTGCGCATCGCCATTATCTTCGCCGGTGCGATTATGTTGATAATCATCGGCATGAGGAGCCAGTCGCTCAAGAAATCGCTCATAGTCATTCAACAAGCCAGATTCGTCGTCATTGATATACACACTGGCCGTAATATGCATGGCATTCACAAGCACCAATCCTTCTTGAATACCACTCTGTTCGAGCACGCGTTGAACTTGCGAAGTGATGTTGATGTATTCCCGTCGTGTTTGGGTATGAAACCAGAGTTCTTCTCGATAGGATTTCATACAATACCCTCCCTTTACTCGTTCAGCCAACCTCAATTCTCCCTCACCGCGCATGGCATTGCAAGTGCTGAACAATCCTCAAACTCGCAGAACGTAAGCAGAATTCCAACGTCTTAATATTTGACAGTACCTAGAAGTGGTGTTAAGAAACTTTACTTGGGATACTATCCTACACCGATCATTTCTTGAGCCATTTCTGATAAGCAGATACGAGCCTGTTCAATCATGCACGTGCCTTCTTTCTCTGAATAAGGAGACCTGAGTAATGCCCCCTACCATGACCAACACGTTCCCCATAGCACGGCCTTCACTTTGGAATGTCTTCTTTGCTGAAGATTCCGACAAGGATTTGGATTTTGACGAAGGGTTTGAAGAAGACGAACTCCATGAGTCTAAGCCCCCTTCCCGACGTCCTCTTTTGTGGATTCTGCTCTTAGTCCTCATCGGCGGTGTCGCGTATTGGGTGCTCAATAAGCCGACACCAAGAATGCAGAATCCTGTTGCCATAGAGGTCACCGAACAGCCATCGGCACCAGCCATTCAGTCTGACATAGCAGCTCCACTCTTTAGTGAAGATCAAATGGTCGTCCTCACTGAAGAATCCATGCTTATGGGAGATTCAACGAACTCTCAACCCGGTCCTATTGTCGCGGCAGGGGAACGTCTCAAGATTGTCGATGGAAGTCATCAAATCCAAGGATGGGTCTATCTTGTCAAAACAGAATCGGGAAAGATGGGATGGATTTCCGGTGAAAAAATCAAATAGTCTTCCTCAAACACGATGATGCGTAAGCATCAACTGACAGCACTACAAGTGTTACTTGCAATCTCTCGCATTACTTGAGCCTTCTACGAACAGCCTGCCAAGCTGTGGCATCAGTCCACCTACTATCCTCCCCAATTGAACCAACCTCATCATACTTGCTAGTGTGAGCATCGGTTGTTGAAACCTGTCGCTAGCCAGCGACAAAACACATTACCAATCTCTCGAGATATTTATGCAATCCATGTCCACGGCTGCAGCTCAAGAAGCCTGCACCGCATACACGAAAGCAAGCGGAAGCAACTTTTATTATTCCTTCCTCTTTCTTCCTCGCCAACGGCGAGAAGCCATGTACACTATTTACGCGTTATGCAAGATGGTAGATAGTGCGGTCGATGAGCCCCTGCCAGGCAGTAAACCATTAGAGGTCTTGGCAACATGGCGCAAAGAAGTCTCCGCCGCGTATCAAGGCCATCCCACGCTCCCCGTGACGATCAGCTTAGCTGCGCATTTGAAAGAATTCGACATCCCGGAACAGTTGATTCAAGAACTCATTTCCGGCGTCGAAATGGATCTCACGACCAATCGTTATGCGACATTTTCTGACCTCTATCCCTACTGTTACCGCGTCGCATCCGTCGTCGGGCTCATTTGTCTGAAAATCTTCAAAACACAATCACCCAAGGCTGAAGACTATGCGGTGAATTTAGGGCTGGCTTTTCAACTCACCAATATGCTTCGAGATCTCTATAGCGACGCCCAGGAGGACCGTGTGTATCTTCCACAAGAAGACTTCCAACGCTTCGGCTACTCCGTGGAAGGCTTACTCGACAAACAATCATCACCTGCACTTGTTGAATTCATGAAATTCGAATGTGCCCGAGCTCGATCGTACTATCAGCAAGCCCATGACATTTTGCAGACGCTTCCCCCTTCTGATCAAAAATCTTTGGTCGTTGCGGAGATCATGCGAGGCGTCTACAGCACAATTCTCCAGAAGATTGAAGCACAAAATTATCCCGTCTTCGGTCCTCGTGCCCGCATTTCATCCTTCCAACGCTTACGCATTGCAACAAGCATTTGGGGCAGGTCGTTATTCACACGACTTGCCGCGCCATCCATGTGACAGACCACATTTTGATACTAGGCAAGAACCGTACAGGGTCCTGTCAATAGTTTCAGCACTTGATCACATCGACTCTTCAACCTTCCACCGCACCAACAATCCTCTAAGCCTCAAATGTTTTAACAAACCCAAACCTATTTCCCCAGTAACTCAAGATCTCGAACCCTTCGGCCCCTCCCACAAACACGCGGCTCTCATTTCTTTCTGCCAAGTCCGTAGACCATAAGCAATCGGCCAACTACATGAGAAAATAGCATCAACCATAAGAACACCTGCGCAGAAGCGCTCCCCGGAAGCTTCTCTGGGTCACCAGATTGACATCTCATCCCCTCAAACTTAAGATCGTGCCCTATGGACTTACCAACACTCAGCACCTCATTGATTGATTGCCAACGCTGTCAACTCTCAACGGGCCGAACTCAGGTGGTCTTTGGAACAGGCAACCCTCAGGCTTCAATCATGTTTGTGGGGGAAGCGCCAGGATTTTATGAAGACAGAGAAGGTGTCCCCTTTGTGGGCGCGGCAGGAAAATTGCTGACTGAACTGTTGCACACCATTGGGCTCGAACGATCTGACATTTATATTGCCAATGTCATCAAATGCCGCCCTCGTAACAATCGAGACCCATTACCAGATGAAATCGACAGCTGCAAACCATTTCTGTTGCAGCAAATTGAACTCATTCAACCAAAACTTGTTTGCACGTTAGGGAACTTTGCCACCCAAACCCTGTTAGATAGAAAAGTTGGCATTACCAAAGTTCGCGGACAAGCCATTCGCCTAGAACACTTCGTCGTCTTTCCGCTGCTTCACCCCGCTGCCGCGCTTCACCAAAACAATCTACGAATCCCTCTCCAAGATGACTTCCAAAAACTCAAGGCCGTGTTAGAGGAAATGAGCAAAGCACCAGCCCTCCCGAACACCTACTCACCACCCACCCTTTCCGCATCCAAGACATCATCAAAAAAAACGCCTGCCGATCCTCCTACTCAAATGAGTTTATTTTAAAAAATGGCCCATAATAGCCGAGCAACCAACGTCACGAAATAATTGATCCCTGAGTACCCCAACCATCAGCTTAGGTCGAGGCGCACCAACCATCTCACCTGTAGTAAGAGGACTGAACGAACACTCATCCGTTCGTGGATCAAACATCAGAAGTGAGCATTTATGAGCAAGATAGAAGGGCATGGGCGAGACTAGCGTTGGCGGTTACGATACGAGTATTGCCATTGATATCAGAACAAAATCCTGTGGATTGCCGAGCGAATCGATTTGTGATGTAAGGCAGTTTTCTTGGGTCGCGTCATAAGGGCAAGCTGAGGCGGAGCAGGGCTGAAAAATGACCGCGACTCAAATATCGAATCTGATCTATATCCATGAAATCAGCCCCCATATCCTCCGAGATTGTATACACCCCAACAGCATTCAGAGTCACCGTCTCGCCAATTATTAGGTTAAGCCAATTGATCATGAACCTTATTCGTAAGAATTCGATTCGCCAAATCCGTAAAGGACTGAGGCTCTTCACAACTCAAGAACAAATTTGACAGCGATCTGCAATCTCCAGGCTTTAATCGACAGAACCCTATTGCTATGATACGTTCACAAATAGCAACGAAGAAAAACACGAACATAGAGGCACTCATGGAACGAATAGTAAACCTACATATTGAAAAATTCCCCGAAGGCGTATACCTGGCAACATCAGATGAGCTTCAAGGACTAGTCGCACAGGGGCGAACCATACAAGAAACTATTGAGATTGCTGGCGATGTGGCCAAAAAGATCTTGGAGGCCCAACAAGAACGTAAAGGAGAATTGCCGTTCCCCGCAGCCAGCGAAGCTTTTGATTACCCCCTCATCATCAATGCCTAATGGGGCGCCTCGCAGGCTACAAATACCGGGAAGTCGTCAAACGCCTCAAACAATTAGGGTTTACTTTTGATCGGCAGGCGGCAGACAGTCATGAGATCTGGTTCAATCCGCAAAGCGCCTGCTACACCACCATTCCGAATCCCCCGGAGACCTCCCAGAGGGAACTCTGCGAGCCATCATCAAACAGTCTGGGATAACGACGGATCAATTCTTAAGTCTCTAAGATCAGCTACAAGATTGGCGACATAGGTTCCTGATACCTATTACTACACGTGCAAACCATTCTTATTGCAGCAAATTGAACTCATTCAACCAAAACTTGTTTGCACGTTAGGGAACTTTGCCACCCAAACCCTATTAGATAGAAAAGTTGGCATTACCAAAGTTCGCGGACAAGCCATTCGCTTAGAACACTTCGTCGTCTTTCCGCTGCTTCACCCCGCTGCCGCGCTTCACCAAAACAATTTACGAATCCCTCCCCAACGCCTCTTCAGCACCCACCCTTCCCACATCTAAAACACCGCAAAAAGAAACTCCAGCAGAACCTCCGACCCAAATGAGTTTATTCTAAAATAAATCCATCCAGATAAAACAAGAAATCCGAAAATACTCAGCTAAGAGATTGAAGAGTCATTCGCGTTGGTATCCCCAACCCGCACCCCTTTATTAATCAAGCTTTTCACCTCTCTCTCCGACAGTTTTGTATGCCATTACGGATTCTATATCACTTAGAGGGGTTGGGCATTTTAAGGGTTGTGCTGCTTGGGTTTATGTGGCCATCAGGCTTGACCCTTATTGCCCTCTTTGTGCTCCCAGCTGGATTCATGTTGATACGAGCTATCCTTGATGTTCACTGGCTTCCTTCCCGGAAGAATCTTCAATACTATATCCATTTCTTCGGGATCTTAGGGATCATTGGAGTTGGACTGTTTTGGTATGGCACTCAGTCCATAATCGCAGAAGGTGAAATACATCTTTTACCAGAAAATCATACAGGATGGGTGCTCATCATTTTTAATGATGCGGCTAGGAAGCCTCCACTCTATGAAGAAGAACGTAGAGTGTATCAAATCCCTGAAGATGGCGTGCTCAGAACGCAGTTTCCTCCTAACAGACCAAGTACTCCCGATGGCACTCGGAAATATTATTACGTGACTGATTCTGGGGAGCGGAGCCAGGAACTGATTTCCTCTTCTCATTCCTCTCCTATAGTACAGTATTCTGGGAGTGGCACTGGAGTATGGAAAACTCGGGACTGTGAAGTTTATTTTCATACTTATGCTATTTCTAAATCTCCAGTACCTTCAAAGGAGTTGCTTCCTCAATGGAACGCTCTATTTGACAATTATGCTCGAGAACATCCAACAGATGGCACAGACAAAGAGGATAAAAACAACAAGCTCGCTTTAGCATCATGAAATCAGAAGGGGACAGCTCACATACCGCCAATAATGGGTGAGGTGGCCCGGAATTGACAGACACCTGAACAAGGGGACAGGATCTCCTGAGGAGGTGTCGTATGGGCCAACGGAAAACCTTTACACCGGAGTTTAAGCGGGAAGCGGTGCAATTATTAGAAAGTGAGAGTTGCCCGGC
>JAJDBQ010000029.1 GCA_029261255.1 Nitrospirales bacterium | reverse complement strand
GTCGTGTGATTCTCAACTCAATCCTCAAGCGTTTCAATCCATCGATTCAACCCACAACGATCTTCTCCCTAATGGCATGATGGCCATTCGCTATGCGGGAACAGGCATGGAAGTGTCTCCGCATGTCGGGGTGCACCGTGTCATGATGACTTTGCCGGGGCGAGAACTTGCCATCCCCGAAGCCCATGACCCTGACTATCTTGTGGTAGAAGTCGATGGAACCATTGGATGGATGACCTATCTCGTCGCCGCCCATGCCTTATTTTACGGGGTTGGTCAGGATAGCTTGGGTTTCCCGAAACGGATGTGGATTGATTCGGAGGAAGATGGTCTCAATGGAAATGAGCACTTGAATGGTCGGAACGAATGACTGATGCCCAGGTCATCTTCAAATGAAGTCTTTGCTAAAAAGAGAGTTTTCTCTTAAGAGAGATTTGTCATGTTATCACTGGGTGGCCCAAGCCCGTTCTTACTCTTTTGTGTAGTATCAGTAGGCACACTTTGGCATAAGGAAGAGCTGCTACTAGGTAGAACGTTCTTCAGGTATGACCTCCTGGTGAAATCAATCAACGATTGATCTAGCTATTGATTGGTTGTTGGAGTCGTCTTACAATACGAGCTTCATCGTTACCAAGGAGGGTTCGATGTCAATAGAGCGCTGGTCTACCGACAGATGGCAAGATTTACTTCGAGCACTCTTTCGTCCTGAACACGTCGCGTTTTTTCCTCACAAGATTTTTCGATGGGATGCCGCTGGCATTTATCGAGATTGCTTCTTTCCGTTTACGTGCCAGCATTTGTTGGGCGGGGAAACCATTATAGGTAAATCGATGAAAGAGGTGCTGCCCAAGCAAGCGGGCTATACTCTTAAAAAAGCATTTGAGTTCACCCAACGTCGGGGTCTGCCCCAAGACGTACAATGCATGCTTTCGTCTGGTGACCAATCCTATGTCGCTTCGGTCCGGCTTTTTCCCTATGATTCAGAAGTGCTGGGTTTTGTGACGGATTATGATCTGACGGGAAAGCCCGCTGTTCATGTGGCCCCAGGTCATCCCTCCATCAACTTTCTCGAACATCAGCCTGTCTTTTATCCAGTATCGACCACTTTCCACAGTAAAACTCCGACTAACCGTACCTCCTAAGTCATCGAGTGGCAAGGGCGCATTGCCGCTCCGGTGCGAATCGAAGCTCTTTGGTCGGTCGAAGAATCTATTTCCTCTTCTGCCCCTCCAATTCCTAGTCCGATCAGTCGTTTTTCTAATTCTTTCTGGGTCCGTAGTTCAACGTTTCAATAACGGAGCTGTAGGACAAAGATTACAGTGAGAGGAGAACCTAGCAAGGTTCCTGGACCTCCTTTTGGGTGGCATGGTATTTCTATGATAGGCAACATCTACTATGATGTATTGACGTGAAGGAGAAGTCATGTACCAAGAAGAGCAATCATTTAATCTACGGTTTTCGTTGGAGGCTCAATTTCCAGATGAATATGATGGTGAGGACGACGAGATGGTGTGGCTCAAGGAATGGGAATCGCAGGTGAAGCCTGAAATTATCAAAAGTATATTTCAAACTCTTGAGCGGCATCCTGGTTGGACAGCACGGTTTCGAAATCGAGGAATGGCAGCGACGGATGAAATTGAAATTGTCATAGAGAAATCGTATTCAGACCCTTCACTCAATTAGAGGCATGATGATTCTCTCTACGAGTGTCCAACAAGGACTTCTCATAGGATTGATATGTGTATGGGGTGCTGTGTGGCACGCCCCAACACAGGCACAAAACCTTACATATACTCCTACGCCAAGTAATCCAGTTGGGCGAGCCCCGCAAGCCATTGCCACGGGTGATTTTAATGGTGATGGCTATGGTGATTTAGTGACGGCTAATGGCACATCGGATGATGTTGCAGTGTTATTAGGGAATGGGAACGGAACGTTTCGATCGGCGGTGTCGTTTGGTGTTGGGAAAATTCCCTTGGCGTTGGTGGCTGAAGATATGGATAAGGACGGAGTCCTTGATTTGGTCCTAGCCTTGAGCGGGTCAGATCAAGTGGTGGTTCTTAAGGGTGACGGGAAAGGCCTGTTTCAGAAATTGTCGAAACAGGCGGCGGGGAAGGGGGCAACGTTTTTAGCTGTTCATGATCTCAATGGAGATGGCTGGAGTGATGTGGTGGCCATCAACAGCGGTCGGTTTGGTTCCTACCCCCCATTTAATCTCAGCCTCATGATGAATGATGGAAAGGGACGGTTAGAGGAACCTGTGACCTTTGAAGACAAACGAGGGAAGGATCTGTTCCCCACCGGTGCGTTGGTCGGTGAATTTACGGGCGATAATCTGATCGATTTGGCCGTAACTTGGAGCCAACCAAGCTGGAGTTCTGCGAATGGCCTCGTCTCCATTTTGAAAAATTCTGGTGACGGGACCTTTCAAGTATTTCAGGATCTGAAGCCTGGATTTACCTTGAGTGCGATTCAGGGGGCAGATATCGATCACAACGGACTCGTGGATGTGGCAGTCACGAGTTTATACGCTGATACGGTTCGTATTCTTTTGCAACAAAAGCCAGGTGTGTTTCGGATGCTGGACCCCATGAAAGTGGGATTTGCCCCTGTGGGTGTGGAAATTCAGGATATCAATCAAGACGATGAATTAGATCTCGTTGTCGTTAATCGGGATTCCAATAGTCTATCCCTTTTTGTTGGTGATGGAACTGGCTCATTTACGACGGTCGGACATTTTGGTGTGGGAGCTACGCCTGCGGCTGTGGTGGTCCAGGATTTTGACCAGGATTCCCTTCCCGACTTGGCCACAGCGAGCACCAATGTTGATGGGGTTTCGGTGTTGTTGAGCGGTGGGGGGGGCATTCCCTTGCCCAGTATCAGTACTGATGCGCTGCTCTTTGAGCAAGACGAGTCTTTCACTTCTTCACCTCAAGCATCCTCGCAGCCAGTTAGGTTTTCCAATATTGGTCTGGGTCTTCTTCGTATAGATCGCATTGAGATTTCGGGTACAAGCGCTGGTGCATTTACCATAATCGACAATACCTGTGAGGGGATCACGCTTCACACTGGAGAATCGTGTTCCATGCAGGTGGCGTATACCAGTCCAGATTCCGGAACGCATCATGCGATGCTTATCATTCAAGACAATGCGAGTGGGAGCCCTCGTCATGTCGTCTTAAAAGGTCTGATCAAGGGGTAACGCTTTGAAGGAGTCTCCCATCCGATTCTCTATCCTTCCAGAATAAAAAATCTAAGCTCAAGGCCAGCTCGTCGTTTTGGGACCCACAGAGAGAGTGTGATGGCGATACCTGACAATCATCAACTCGGATCTTGGATTGGTATTGATATTGGAGGGACATTCACCGACTTTGTGGTGTATGTCGCTCGCGATCAAGCTGTTCAGCGTTTTAAGATCCTTTCCACCCCATCGAACCCTGCCGAAGCCGTTTTACAGGGTTTGCATCAACTCCCTCACCAGGTCAGCCGTCACATCGTGCATGGGTCGACAGTTGCGACGAATGCGATTCTAGAACGCAAAGGTGCGCGTACGGCGTTGATCACCACGAAAGGTTTTCGTGATGTATTGTCGATTGGACGCCAGGACCGGCCAGAGTTGTACGACCTCTTCCCGTCTATCTCACCACCATTGGTTCCGCGTGAATGGACGTTCGAGATCACAGAACGGTTGGATCATGAGGGGAACATCGTCACACCTCTTCAGGAAATCGAACTGGATGTGATCATTCAGGAATTGAAATCTCAGGAGATTCAATCGGTGGCCGTCTCCTTTCTCTTCTCTTTCGTGAATTCCGCACATGAGCGATGGGTGACTAATCGGTTGCGTGCTGAAGGGTTGTTTGTCACAGCCTCTTCAGAAATCTTGCCAGAGTTTCGAGAATACGAGCGAACGAGTACGACGGTGGTAAATGCCTACGTCTCACCCATATTAGACGCGTATCTTGGTCAGTTGGCGCGCGAGATAGCACCCACCGAGTTTCATATTCTGCAATCCAACGGGGGCCGTCTCTCGGTTGCTCAAGCGCGAGGTCATGGGGTGCGTTCCATCCTTTCTGGGCCGGCGGGTGGCGTAGTGGGCGCACGATATTTTGCTGGGTTAGCAGGCTTCAACCGAATTCTGACATTTGATATGGGAGGGACATCCACGGATGTGTCGTTGGTTCATGGAGATATTCATGTGACGACGGAAGCTGAAGTCGGTGGTTGTCCCATTCGGGTGCCGGTTATTGATATTCATACGGTGGGTTCGGGGGGAGGTTCGCTGGCAACAGTTGATGCAGGAGGCAATCTACGTGTTGGGCCACAAAGTGCGGGTGCCAATCCCGGACCGGCGTGCTATGGACGGGGTGGCCATATTCCGACCGTCACGGATGCACATGTGGTCTTGGGTCGATTGCCGACAGACGGGTTCTTGGGAGGTAAGATGGCCTTGGATCGTGATGCAGCAAACACGGCCCTCGATGCATTGAGTACTCAAATCCCTCTACTCACAGTATCTGGCTTGGATAGTAAGCACTGTCTCGCATTGGGTATGATTCAGATAGCCAATGCACATATGGAGCGGGCGCTGCGAGTCATTTCGGTGGAACGGGGAGAAGACCCGCGAGAGGCGGTATTGGTGTCCTTCGGAGGAGCGGGAGGGTTGCATGCCTGTGACTTGGCGAGATCCTTGGCCATCCCCCATGTGTTGATTCCCCCTATGGCGGCGACGCTGTCAGCCTTAGGCATGTTAGCGGCGGATGTGCAGTTGGACTATGTGCGCACGGTGATGCTGTCGAATGATACGCCGTTTGAAATGCTTGAACAGCAGATAAAATCCATGGTGAAGCAGAGCGAAGAGGATTTGCATAGAGAGGGCATCTCTCCTGAACAAGCCGTCATTATTCGAACGGTGGATGTCCGATATATTGGACAAGCCTATGATTTAAATGTGCCGCTCATGTCCCAGTTCCGAGAGGAATTTGATCGGGTGCATCAGGAACGTTATGGCTATTGCCAAGAAGATGCGCCAATTGAAATCGTGAATGTGCGCGTCCGCGCAATTGGTCGCGTCACCCCTCCATCGATCCTTAAAGTTCCGTTAGGGAAAACTGATGCGACTGCCGCCAAATGGGAGGAACGTCCGGTTGTCGTGAGCCAGGGTATTCAGAGGGTTCCATATTATTGGGGCGATCGTCTGCGTCCAGGTCATGAAATCTCCGGACCAGCCATTTTTGTCTTGGATGATACAACCGTGTATATCGGGCCTGATGACCATGCGACGATTGATGGCTATTTGAATATCCTTATTCAGGTTGGAGCTTCCAATGACTGATCCCATTCGTACAGAAATCATGAAACATCGATTGGTGTCCGTGGCAGAGGAAATGGGCGCTCGTTTACAGAGAGCTGCCTTCTCTCCGAACATTAAAGAGCGGTGCGATTTTTCGTGTGCAGTCTTTGATGCGTCAGGAAGCCTTGTGGCGCAGGCAGCTCATATTCCCGTGCATTTGGGTGCCATGCCCCTTTCTGTGCAAGCATGTCTCGAATCCATGAACTTTGGGCCTGGTGATGCCGCAATGGTGAATGATCCCTACCGTGGAGGCACACATTTGCCGGACATAACGGTGGTCTCTCCAATTTTTGTGGAAGAGGAATCAAAGCCATTTCTCTTGGGTTTCGTGGCCAATCGAGCACATCATGCCGATATCGGAGGGATGTCAGCCGGGTCGATGCCACTTTCCCAAGAGATCTTTCAAGAAGGGTTGATCATCCCTCCGGTGAAGTTGATGGCGGGTGGAAAGAAAAATGACGATGTGTGGCGATTGCTCATGGCGAATGTTCGCACACCGGAAGAGCGGTCAGGAGACTTGCAAGCTCAACTGGCAGCCAATCACATTGGTATTGAAAGAATGAAGGGAATGGGGACACGGTTTGGTTACCAATCACTCATGGCAGATATGGACGCCTTACTTCAGTACAGCGAGCGTATGACTGGTCGACTGATTGGTCAGTTGGCCAATGGTTGTTACCGATTTGAAGATGCATTGGATAACGACGGGTTTTCTACAGAGCCTGCGGTGATTCGTGTAGCGATCACGATTGAAGAGGAACAAGCCACCGTCGATTTTTCAGGAACTGATCGACAACGGCTCGGTAGCATCAATGCGGTCTATCCGGTGACCTTGTCGGCCGTGGCTTATGTCTTTCGATGTGTGCTTGGATTGGATATTCCAGCTAATAGTGGGTGCTTGCGTCCCATTCATATTATTGCGCCGGAAGGCACGTTGGTGAATGCACGACGGCCTGCAGCCGTCGCTGCAGGAAACGTCGAAACCTCTCAGCGAATTGTCGATGTCTTACTGGGTGCATTGGCGCAAGCTTGTCCTGATCGCGTCCCTGCTGCCAGCCAAGGCACCATGAATAATCTAACCATTGGCGGCTGGGATGAACGCCATGGCCGGCCCTTTGCCTATTACGAAACCATCGGCGGAGGCATGGGTGCCGGTCCTCACACCGATGGAGCCAGTGGGCGCCACTCACACATGACCAACACCCTCAACACTCCTGTTGAAGCATTGGAGTATGCTTACCCTTTTCGAATAATGCGCTATGCCTTGAGAGAAGGATCTGGAGGGAAAGGCAGGAAACGAGGCGGCGATGGTCTTGTGCGAGTCTATGAATTTCTTCAACCCGCTGAAATCGTTCTGCTGTCTGACCGACGTATCACAAAACCTTATGGTTTAGACGGTGGAGAACCAGGAGATCTAGGTCGTAACACCATCAAACAACCGGGTGCTGAAAAAGAGGTGCCAGGAAAATGTTCATTGGCAGTGAAAGCAGGGGATGAACTCATCATTGAAACCCCCGGAGGCGGTGGGTACAAGAAATTTTAAAGCCTTCATATGAGAGATAATCCCGGAAAGGAAATTTTGAGAATTAGAAGCCCTTGCCCCAGTAAATTTGCGACTGCGTAGGAATGCTTGAGTAACATTTTTCTCTAGATCTTCATCCCTTACCCCCCTCGTCTATCAAAACTTTCCCGACCTGTTAACTTAAACAAGCCTTTTTGTCTTTCATGTAGTGAGTTTTCAAAGCTTCCTCCTGTTTGAGAAGCCTGTTGAAAGGTTGCGTATCTCTTTGGATAACTTCTCGTATCTTATTAGATACGTGGTGGAGTGGTTTAATTGATCGAGGTCCTGTCCGTGTCGAATTACATAGGCGAAAAGTACTGATTCATTGACATTCTTTGGTTGGTCAATGGAACACATGTTTATGGCCTGCTGATTGCAGTATGGCAGTCTGCATTGAAGATGAAAACGGAAAGACAAACATGACGAACAGATTTCACGAAGAGTTTCTATAAAGGAGGAATAACCATGACAAGGAATATGAAAAAGTTCCAAAATCTTTTAGTCGTACTTTTAGCTGTTGCTATGCTTTATGTAGTGTCAGGAACGGATGTGTTTGCAGGTTGTCAATTGAATGTCTATGTCAAAAATACAGGCAAAGAGTCGCTGAACGTAAAAAATGGGATTTTATTTGGAGATGATTCTTCGGTAAAGATTAAGTTGGGAACATGGCGGAATTTCATTACTGGCGGGTGGTTAGACGATGGTTATGAATTTGGTTTGGATTCTGGACAGAAAAAGGGAGATGGGTTTCGAGCAGACTTTAATTGTGGAGCAAAGCGTCGTTACAAGGTTCGGTACACGTGCCAAGAAGGGAAATACAGAGGAAGCTTGTTTACGGATTATTATCCGTCACCAACAGGATGGACAGATAAACAAAGTGTGACTGTCAATCTTGGTCGTTGCAAATAGCTGGAGTGGAGACAAAGTTCAGAAGAACGAATCGGCCTTGCCGCGATACTCCACAAGACCACAGCCTTTGCTAATCGAAGAGTCTGAACTGGCCTTGCTTGACAGCGACAAGCCGAGTCTGGCCGGTCATGTAGTGTATGCTGATGTGATGGATTTGAGGGGAAATTAAATAGTGGTTAATTAGGTGATATTAGTCTTACTAATTCGCATTCTCTAATATCGTATTTCCCTCAAACTATTAATAACGTCAATGGCTGATCTGGACATTCCTCTTTGTTGACGAGATTTATATAGTTCGAGTGATCAACAAAATAGATCAATTTTATTATTACGAAAAATTCGTTTTACGAGATAAGAAGGAAGAATGCCATGAGAACTTTGAGCAGTGTATTGATTATCTCTTTCATTCTTTCTGCAGGGCTAAGCTATGCAGAAAGAAAAACGTTTAGTGTTGGGCCAACAGAATCTGAAATGTACCGCAAAGATGTCATGTTGCATGGGGCGGTCGAACTCTCAAAAATCTCGGGTTCTCGTGGGGAAACCTTTGAGATTCAGGATGATCATAAGGATCATGCGATGTATGCCATCTATTCGTGGGAGCGGCGTGATCGACCCTGTGCTGTCATGATTAGAACAGAGAATATTAACGATTCCTCAGACGATACTGGGGGTGGGGTGAGAGATCTCTGTGGCGGAGGCAGGCAAGGAAATAAATTGAGTGTGGAATATTCCGATGTTGGGTTGAACGAAGACCGAATTTTCGTCAGTGGAGTGCGTGTCTGCATGAATAAAAAAGGCAATAAGGTGAAGGGATTAGAGCTTCGTGGTAAAAAAATTACGGATGACGGAAAACTTGTTGCTCTCATTCCGGAAATTGTTGCAGAGGTAGGAGGGTTTGCCGATCCAAGGATCCATAGCCTCGGAGACGTGACACAGCCTTTTGACAAACGGTCAAATTGTCATAAAGACAAATGGAAATGGTGGGCTATATGCCCTCGTCACACGCAAATCGCAACCGGTGCGATATTGCATTTTGAAGAAGAAGCGAAGCAACCATGGTCTCTAACTGGGATCGAGTTGCAGTGTCGACATGTGGGGTTGGTCTATATTCCGCAAAGTGAACGATAAAACAGGAAGGCCTGCTCTCGCGGGCCCATTGATTTTCTTAAGGAGCAGATTGTGAGGGTAGAGAAGACGAAGAGCGGATTCAGGGCGAATGACTTCGTGGAATGTTTGAGCGCCCAGGCTCACGTACCAATTACAGGCTTTGCTATTGACTTCAACATGTGGTGCACGGTCATCGGCTTAGGCAATGAGCGAGGTATCTTGCCCGATGGCTGAGGCACATTGAAAGGGAATGCGAAATCCATGAGCTTGAACAAGAAATGGGTTCCATAGGAGGGGAAAATCAGTCACAAGAAAGAATGGAATAAGAGTCGACTTTGAAAAAGGTATGTTTGCCGCCATGAAATGAAAGATCGTCTTGTTGCCTTTTGGATTCCTGCAAGAAGGTCCCAGTTTAAGCGATTTGTAAATGAGCTTTTCCCTTGGGCGATATATGGCACGTATATAGCATTTTCTGTGAATGAAAATATGGATAAATCGTTCCTTTTTGTTTGCCCCTTAAGCGTGGCTGCCTTTTTTAAGAAATCTGGACTAAGTGATTGAGGAAGAGGCTAAAGAAAATGGCGGCAGGGAAAAGAGGTCGTTGTTTCCATCAAAGTGGTGAGAAATTATTGTAGGTATTGGGTATAGTTGCCGATGGTTTAGGCAAGAATCGCCGGTATTACGCATGAAATCGCTCATTCAAAAAAGTGTTTTCTTGACGTAATCCCAAAAGGCCTCCTCTTCTTCCATCTAACTTTCCCTCTTGGATTTACGATCGTGAAAAACAAAGATTTGATTTCTTTTATTGAAGCCGGGTACAGCTTGGAAAAAGATGACGAATCTTGGACTAAGGGCCTGTTAGAGCAAGTGGACTCTTTGTTTGAGCGCGGCTGGGGAGCGACTATTTTTTCGTATCAATACACTTCAACAACATTACATATCGATGATGTTGCCACACGCGCCCCATCCTTCTTCATAGGGAACATCCGAAAAAATGAAAAGCTTCCCTCTGAGGTGATTGACGCATTGTTTCGAGCTGGAAACAACGTTGGCACGGTTAGTGACTTGGTGTTTAGCAGATTTCCCGAGCAACTATCCGCTTTTCGAAAATTTACGAGGGGAATGGTGGGAGACAGTCTTGGTATGACAGCCCATTCTGGTTGTGGTAGAGCGATTAGCCTGTCTGTGGGGTTTTTCAAGCAAACAACACCCACGACATCAGAGTGCAAGCGTTGGCCTGCTATAGCGAGTCATTTAGGAGCTGGGCTACGTTTGCGGAAGATAGCCCAATCATTTTCGCTGGATGTTCAATCAGCTGAAGCCATTTTTGATCCATGGGGAAAATTGCAGCATGCGAAACAGGAAGCGGCCAAGCCTGAAGCCCGGGACATTCTACGCGATGCTGTCCGACGTGTTGACCATCTTCGCACACGGGTTGGTCGAAAGGATCCTGCTATGGCGTTGGAGGCTTGGGAGGGACTTGTGGGAGGCCATTGGTCACTCGTGGATTACTTTGATAGTGATCGACGACGCTTTGTGGTGGCGATTAAGAACGATCCCCAGTATCCCGACCCGCGTGGGCTGACTATGCGGGAACGGCAGGTGGCCGAATTTGTGGGGCTTGGGCAATCCTGCAAGGAGATTAGTTACACGTTAGGGGTTTCGCCATCAGCAGTCACCAACTGTACGGCCCGGGCTCAGCATAAACTCGGCTTGTCGTCGCTTCCGGAATTAGCCGCCTTTTTTGCGTCGAATGGACTGCGTACGAAAATGGCTGAAGTCTCGGTCAAGGGTGAAGAGCTTTTGGTCGGGGCTTATCCGTTAATTGATGAAAAACGCGTCAGTGTCCTCACTGACACGGAACGGACAGTGTTGGCTCACCTACTGGCAGGATCGACCAACAGCAATATTGCGCAACGCCGTCACACGAGTGAATCGACGGTGGCCAATCAAGTCCAATCTATTTTTCGCAAACTAGGAGTTGCGTCTCGGAGTGAACTCGCCGCACGGTTGCAAGGTGTAGTCTAAACTTTTTCTTTCTAGCCTTCCTGATCAGTTTTTTGTTTCTTCTAGTTTCCCAATTCTCAGCAGCAATTACCATAATACCTGAGCTTCCGCTTTTCGCCCAGATCGCACGCTGATTTCTCAGGGTACTCTCTCTGCCCGTGTCGTTCCTTCCAGCGAACCAGCATCGATGTGTGAAATTAACTATAGAAGTTATTCGTCCTTAAGCTTAGCGTCCTTCTTGTAGGAAGACGCATTGGCATGGGTTGAGAGGTGAGGAGTGATTCATTCTCTATCAAGGGAATGCTGGCGAAAAAAAACTGTTCAATGAAAATGAACAGTATGCCTCTCAGTGCGCATGTATTTTTTTTGATAAATTTCATATCCGATCGGATACGTCGTGTTGCGCGTCGCTTGAACGAGACAATGTCTGAATATCAATCAGTCCGAAGGTATCGATTTGTTGTGATGGTCGATCGAGCAACTTTTTTATGGCCACTGATTGCACTGTGGCAATTATCTGCAATGAGAAAGAGTGTAAACGATCACTCTTCATCGCTGTATTCGATTTTGGTACTGGCGCATTCCAAAGAGAATAATCACGAAACACAACACAAGGAGAGAACTATGAACACTGCATCAAGGAAACTGGCGATCTGTATCGCGGCAGCGGGATTAATGTTCAGCGCTGACAGTCTCGCGCAAACATTCCCACCGAAAGTGTCGTTTGGCAACAATATCCAACTTGTCCGACCTAGCAAAGATTGGGATGATTCTGTTCTGTTGAGTAAAGGTAGTCACGATATCAAGACGCTGATTATCACGGTCGAATTCGCCGATCAGTTAGCCACCATTCCGAATCCTGAGTGGGCAACAAGGCTTATCGGCGATTCAGGTGAAAAGTCACTGTTCGACTATTTTGCTAACGCGTCCTACGGTCAAGTACACATGACGCCTGCCGATGAAACCTATGGCAAGAATAATGGCGTGATCGGGCCATTCATGATGCAGGAACCAGAATTGGATGAAGATGGTAATTTTGTCACAGATGATCAAGACAATGTTCAGTATGTAGGTGATTTAAATCACCCGAATACGGGGTCGCTGCGCTTCGACGAGGTGGATGGAATTACCAGAAATATTTTTTCAGATATATTCCGCCAGGCGATCAGGGGAGCAGATCCTTATGTTGATTTTAGCTCGTTCAACAAGAATGGAGATCAATTTATCGATTCCTCCGAGCTTGCAATCTTTATTGTCGCCGCTGGGTTTAACGCTGGTGGGTCATCTTCTGATCTCTATCCAATGCTTCGCGGCCATGCTCCCGATTTGGCGATCACGACCACCGATGAAATCTTTCCAGTAACTGCAAGAAAAGCTGGATTTTCTGTTGTGCTTCCAGGCGAACATGCGATTATTGGTGAATTAGCGCAACTTGGTGATGAAGATTTGCACGCAACGACGCTCGGTACATTTGCTCACGAGGCAGGGCACTTTGTTTTTGGACTACCTGATTTGTATGACGTTGATGGTAAAGAGAATGGTGATAGTAAAGGGATCTATATGTATGGCCTGATGGGATCAGGCAGCCAAGGCATGGATCCGACGGTAGATAGATTTCAAGGAGAAACCCCTGTTCTGCCTTCAGCATGGTCGCTGTATAAACTGGGGTGGGGTTTAACAACAACCCACTTTGCGTTCGAGTCATTGGTCGCTACCGGTAGTCCATTGTTGGTGAGTCAACTCCATAATAGAACCGCGAGAATTGGCAAAGTCATACCTGGTGTAGTGGATCCATATACCGGCGAACCAGACTGTGATAGCCAGGAGTATTTCCTTGTTCACTACCGCACCGCCGAGGGATATGATCGTGGCTTACCCGTGGTGCTTGACTCTGATACCTTCGAAGAGTATTCGGGCGTTGTTATCTATCATATCAATGAGGACCAGAATGACAATAACACCGCTGATAGGAAGCTGGTGGCTGTTGAGACAGCCTTCGGGCTTCTTGACTATAGCTCACTCGACCCCCTTCAATTGTGGGTAAACAATGGTATAAACGAATATCAGTTTGACGCGTATTCAGAGTACGGTAATAGCAATGTCGGTCAGCCTGCCGAAGACGACAGCGGAGTCAGTATAACGGTCGGTCCGCCCACAGTTGGCTCTGATGGTGCCAGTGCCATTAACTTAACCGTGGAGTCAAACTGCCAGGATACAGGTACGACAGTATTGATTCCTTGAACTGGTGCTGCTACCGGGTTCTTCATACTACGAAACTAAGTGTTGGGCGACAGGTGCCGCCCAACACTTAGTAATTTCTACCGCACATTTCAGTTCCTGTTCTCAGGACTGACAATCCTTTCCGGCGACGTGAAATTTGATTTGTCGTCGATTAGCAATGGGAATAGACGCTTTTCGTTGCAGTCTCAGTGCGCATGGTTTAGCCATACCTTGCTCACTTCGTTTGCGCTGATATCAATCTGGCGATGATTTTTCAGGTGCTTTGAGACTTGCATTTTCCTCAGGTGCGGATTGTCCAGAGTAAATTCGATGACGCTATCGCTATCGCCTGATCGGTGAGAATCTGCTTATTCAAAGCCTGACCCTCACTCTCTTTGATCAGTTTATGGTGCCTGTAACTGATGGCCCTTGAAACGACACTGAGTCGGGCGGTTTCAGTCACATCATCCAGTTTCTCAGCGAACTCCAAAATTTCCAGTTTCTTCTTAATATCAAAATCAAACATCGAAGGCTCGGTAGGCTCAACAACCTCGAAAACAGCTAGTTGTCTCTCGGTAAAAATGGCCTGAGGCCACCGGTGAGATCGGTACGGGTCTCAATCTTCTATTTCTCGATAGAGTGCTTTAATGGCGCCTCGGTGAGGTATAAATTATTTCTGTAGCTGAAGGTGTCCTCGCTACGTATTCCCCGGTATTTCTTCACGATTCACACGGCATCGACGTTAACGCCTTCGGGAGCCAGTGTGTACTCACTCTCTAGCTTTCGAAGTAAGGCTTTAATTTGATCCCGCCAGACCGTCGATATAAATACCATCCGTTTTTCGCGTAGATCGTACGCTGATTTCTCAGGGTAACCTCTCTGTCGGTGTCGTTCTTTTCAGCGAACCAACATCGCTGTGTGAAATTAACTATATAAGTTATTCGTCCTTAAGCTTAGCGTCCTTCTTATAGGAAGACGCATTGGTATGGGTTGAGAAGTGGGAGGCATTTATTCTCTATCAAGGGAATGCTGGCGAAAAAAAACTGTTCAATGAAAAGGAATAACATGCCTCTCAGCCCTCATGTATCTTTTTCGATAAATTTCATATCCGATTGGATACGTCGTGTTGCGCGTTGCATGAACGAGACAATGCCTGAATATCAATCAATCTAGTTGAAGGCATTGATTGACTGTGACTCTTGTGATGGTCAATCGAACAACTTTCTTGATGGCCTACTGATTGCAGTGTGGCAACTATCTGCAATGAGAAAGAGTGTAAACGATCACTCTTCATCGCTGTATTCGATTTTGGTACTGGCGCATTCCAAAGAGAGCAATCACGAATCATGACATATTGGAAAGTTCTTGGATGATGGAATTTGATCTGTGGAATAACTGGATGGCGATGGCGATGATGACGCCAGCCCTTTGGGCGGTGTCATGCATCATTGATGTGTGTTTTGTCGGCGAGCGTATCTTTCGTTATCCATCAGATGGTCCCATCAT
>JAJDBQ010000028.1 GCA_029261255.1 Nitrospirales bacterium | reverse complement strand
AGATGTAAAACCGTTCGTGGTCGCTGACGTGCTGATACGAATTCATGACTATCACTCCTTGGGTCAGATAGATGGTGACGGCACCGCATCGTACCCGAGTGGAGCCTCTTGAGAAATTGCACTTATTATATGAATCCGCGGTTGTCTTATGATTACTCGGCTTGGGGCCAGGTCTTGCAATGCCACATCTTGACCCCTCATCATGACATCCATTACAACATGAGCAGGGTTGGTTCAGGCCGCATTTTCATCATAGACAAAGCCAATCTCCCCATTTTATTGAGGAAGAGGATCATCAGCATGAGGCACAACGCTCAGCCGTTAGTTGAGAATGTGACGTGTGAATATCGAGAGGTTGAAAATCCTAGCAAGCCCATTGACCTCTAAAACATATTGAAATTCGAAGGTCTGGTTGGCCGTGGAGACGAAGCGAAGGCGGTGGTCGCTGCGGGCAGGTCTTACTTAATAGGCAAGTCGAAACGCAAAGGCGTAAGGAAATCATGGTCGGTGATACGATAGATTTCGCCGGACAAAAAAATCGACTCCACCTCCAAACACAGACAGAGTGGCCATGAGCATCATGACGTCACAGGAACACCGACATGACTAATAACGATTGCCTGCGCCGAATTCGCTACATCTTGGATTTGAGTGATTCCAAAATGATGAACACCTTTGCTCAGGCCAATCATGACGTAACACGAACAGAAGTGAGTGCGTGGTTAAAAAAGGATGATGATGCAGATTTTGTGAAATGTCGTGACATCATATTCGCGACGTTTCTCAACGGTTTGATTAACGATAAGCGTGGCAAAAAAGAGGGTCCGCAGGCTGAACCTGAACAACGGCTCAACAATAATATTATTTTCATGAAACTGAAAATTGCATTCAATTTACAAGCTGAGGGAATCGTGTCGATATTGGCCCTGGCTGGATTGCGTGTGAGCAAGTCTGAACTGAGTGCTTTTTTTCGCAGACCTGAACACAAACATTTTCGCAAATGCCAAGACCAAATTTTGCGGAATTTCCTAAAAGGCCTTCAACTGCAATATCGCAACAAACTTGATCCCGATGACGCATTTGAATAGAAACCTCTTGGACGTGGGGTCACCCTATATCGCTACAAGCTCTTCAGGCAAGAAAATTCGCGCACGCTACACTTCGCCTCAATTCCGAATACCGAGCGAACAGGAACTCAAGTTCCTATCGCTCGGCATTATCGGTATCATTTCGTAATTACGGAATCACCTTCTCGCCTGATCAGAATGGAAATGCATCATGCGCAGGATGAATGATGCTTGTGATAGCCGTATTCACGGCTTCTTCATCGCCCCCAGGGCAGGCTGGATGTCCAAACCCACTCGCACTGACGCCACCGACAATATCATAGATAATGTTATCGCTGTATGGCCCAGTTAGAGCTGGATTATTGCCAAGGCCAATGCCCATCGCAACCAGATTATCACGAACTCGCAAGGCAATATTGTGGTCTGCACAGGATGTATCTCCGCTATTTCCCAACCCACCAATCACATTCCCTGCGGTATCCCAAAGAGAAACGCCCCCGCCAAATGTATTGACACCACCAGGAATCTTCCCAACCATTGGGTCATTTGGAGCACCCCATCGTGATGTCGGCCCCTTATACACGACCTTCGGGTCGACAGGATTACTTTGATGCAGTCCCCACAGAAATTGACCCGGCTGCGTCGGGGTAAACAGTAAGGCTGTCGAAAATACCCCTGGTGCTTGGGTGACGGTGAGTGAGTTGGCCGTATACGCCTTTTGCGCAGAAATTTGACGACTGGCTTGCCATTGCGCACGACTGTCTGCTCCTGAAAATGTGACCGCGCACACTTCCCCACGTTCATTGACAACGGTGGCCCACATAGGAAGATCAAGTCCGCCATTAGTGACAACACCTCCAATACCGCCTGCACCAACAGGAAGGGCTTCTTTAAGAGCTTGAGTCAATTGGGCATGAGTCGGTAACGCGCGACACTTATTCCCCTTGCCGTTCGCCCACACAGGACTGGCGGTCAATGTGAACGCGATGAGAACGATGGAAAACAAACAAGACGTCATTTTCTTTTTCTGCCGATGTTGCATCCGAGAAACCCTCCTTGGATTTGTGTTTTGGAATTCGCTTTAAGACCTTCAAGATTGAACATCCTTTTCAACCTTGACCCGTCTCAACAACTCTCAACAGTCATAAAGCTAATGCAGATTTCACAATCTGTCAATTCGACAATACCACTTGTATAGATCAAGAAAGCTGCGCTCTTTGTGCTCGGAGTCAAATTGAAATCCCAGGTCAAAATGGCAGGCCGAAGCCTGCAGAGAAATTGAGCCCATCTTCGGAGAACCCGAAATCGGCGCGAAAAATTGCTGCGCGCTCCAAGGTGAAACGACCGCTGAATCCGTAGCTCTGGCGCACGCGTTCATGGAAGAGCTCAATTCCATTTTCTGCGACAGCACCGACTTCGTAGAAGGCCGCGAGCCCGACCCGCTCGATCCGAAGATGCCGCCAGACCGTGAATCCGCGTGGGAAGACCCAGACTCGATATTCCGTCGTCGCAGCCCAGGCCGCATCGTCCCGCCAACGACCAGCGATGTACCCACGCAGCACTCGTCTGCCACCGAGCGTTGGTCGGGCAAAGAACGGCAGGTCGCCGGAACTCAGTTGGCTCTCGGCGTGGATGGCAATGGTGTCGGTCGGCGGATGCTCTTCGTCCTCACCACCTCCATCATGAAAGAGTCCTGGAACGGGGATAAGTTGATCGCCGAAAAGTCGGTAAATTGCACCTTGGTTCCAATCCTTCTGAAGCAGCGCGGCATCGACTCTCGCTCCCAGGACCGTGCCACGGTAGGGATTGCGTTGGCTATCGCGAGTGTCCCAGCGGATTCCGCCACCCAACCAACCAAGACCATAAGGATCCGCTTCGGCGAAGAGCTCGGGAAACTCACGATTGGTTTGTCCTGCTCCCCCGACTTCGCCTTGGCTGAGCCAGTGGTGTTCCCCTCGCACACCCAGCTCGAGAACGATGTCCTCGAACGTTCCTTCAAGAGATTTCGAAACCCCCAGGTCGAGAAAGACAATTTGGTCCGTATAGCTCGTCTCCTCGCCTTCCTTGGTCGAAGGACCAATCCCAAAAAAGCGGCGAGTCAGCGTTTTTCGATATCCCCCGCTCACACCAACAAAACTACGTTCTTCCTGGAGTTCACCGCCAGAAGGGATTTCCAGATGCTTCAACCAGCGTTGCCAACGGAACACATAATTCTGTTGGCCCTTGGTAGTGTAGGAGAGGAACACCCCCATGAACTCGCGACGTCGTTGAGCACGAAAATCGATGTCAGTGAGCGCCACACCCAATCCAGTCCCGACGTCGGAGTTGGCGAAGAAGATTGGAAATAAAAAGCTCGAGACCAGGAAACGCTCGAAGAACCCGCCGGGCTTGAGTCGGCCCTCGGGCATATAACGCCAACGTTCGGGCTTCGCGACCAGAGCCGCCTTGTCAATCCTGGGAATTCTGCCATCAACATCCACACCGCGATAGGGGTCGTAAGTCTTCTCCTGATCGACCACGGTTGAATTGGAATCGCTGGCCTGAGTCATGGCCGGAAACGCGAAAAGGACCAACATCAAAATGAGCCAGGAAATACAGCACGATGCACGACAAATTCGACGCTCCTGCGTACTGTTCGCCGCCAAAGAACTCGTCAAAAATTCCCCCTCAACTCTCGACTCGTATCCTCATTATGAGAAATTCTCAAGTCTGTCTCATAAACGCCGCCTTATCTTCGTAGAAAAGCAGGGCCTCATCTGTTGTTATTCGATGACTGTCAGCCTCGCTGAGTAGAAACGATCCTTATGGAAAGATTGAACGTGCTGGCGATAATTGCCAATAATTGAGAGACAACCCTTCAACCTCTGCCAGCTTCGATGCATGAGGTCACAGTCGTCGGACGACTCCTTAGTCCGATTGAATCGGTCTATTTTACTTTATTCTCAATTCAACAACATCGATTGCTCGTGAACTCGCGCTCAGAGATGTATTGAAATAAGAATTGCTCTTCAACCCTCAACCTTGATTCCCACCCCATAGGTCATTTCCATAAGGGCAATGTTGAAAAAAGCCGCCAGCGGCGTTCTCGCCATTTTTTCGTGCTCACGTACTGAGAGTACGCTCCGCGCGCCAAAATGGCTGCGGCCTTGCTGGACGGACATTTTTGAACATTCCCGTCGGAAAAGTGGCGCCAGCACTCTGGAGACATTTTGGTGAAATGAATTTGTATTATTCAACAGCCCCATAAGATGTAGGGTTGACCCTCCCCTCGTTCGAGGAATAGTGCGATCTTGCCGCATCCTGAGAGAATGACCACAAGACTCAAGATTATCATAGTCGTACACAACCAATGGCCTCACAGCGTAACATCCTTCCTCTTATCCCGCACATTGAATGGTGCCTCTCAACGCTGCCACGAAACACCAGGCTGATCTTATGAGCCTAAATAGCCACCTGCCTTCTCCGGAATTGCGTATGGGCCTTGTAGCAGACTCGACACATGACTCGACCGCCTGGTTTTTGGCTACGCTCCACCACCCCTACACACCTTCCAGTGCCGTCACCATTCACTTTGGCCTCATTCGTATCGGTCCAGTTTTACTCCCATTGTTTTTCTTGCGCTCTTCTGGTGGCGGAGAGGAGTTTCTACTTGAAACATCGCTCAATCCCTATCAAGCCGATCTTCAAGGGCTGACACTCTTACGGTGCCTTTGCTCCCAAAGCTCTTATCGAATTCACTATCGAGATCTCGCGACAAATACCGAGCACACCCTCGATGTGCCGAATACCCATCATACGCTCTATCACCAAGCGGTCAATCTTCTCGAAGCCCATCCACCATGGACGACCACACAGTTTATTCAAGCCCAATATCAGCTTGCGCATTCATGGTCTACACCTGAGGAACGCTACCTAAACCTCCGATGTCCTCCCGAGCATTCAACCTCCTTCGACATATAGACCTCCTCCTGCTTCCAATATGTGCAGTCGCTTCATCTAACTCGGAAAAAGAAATAGGAATGAAATTAATCCTGATGTTGTTTGATTATTATAAGTTGAACTATAGGCGCCGCATACCTCGTGACTCAGTCCTTTCGTGCGACTGCCCCATGAAACGGTGTTCGGATTAGACAACAAACGCACTATGCATGATGCGAGATCCCACACCCTCATGTGACGAGACGCAGATCAAAACCTTAGGAAGATCCCGAACATCTTGTGGGGCGCCACATGCAACAACAGACTTAATCCATTGCCATTCTGAATACGTTCGATAATCTGCTGCGTGTTATCTTCTTTGCCATTCTCTCTGACGATCACGAGTTTCATCCGTCCGCCACATTCAGCATATGAACGTCTCCTCACGAGAAAAAGATCGTTCTCATGCCGACTGACTCTTCAACATGAGCATTTGCTAGGCAGTGTTTCTATGATAGGATCGCGCATAGAGTATGACAATCCACCCAATCGATGTACCTCACTTAGTTCAAACTCCCTCCCTCTACGTCGCCGTTCATTTCGAAGGGACTCTTTCTTCGTGAACTCTTCCTTACTCAAAAGTTCTGGCCTTGCGATTGTGCTTGTCTTGGCTGGGTTTCTCCTGGCTTATCAATTTGTGGAACCAGCCCCGCCAAAGGTCATCACCCTAGCCACGGGCAGTCCCACTGGCGCCTATCACGCCTTCGGGTTGGCTCTACGCGATATTCTGGCCGCCAATGACATTGAGCTCAAATTACTCAATAGTGCTGGCAGCGACGAGAACGCGGCATTGCTCGCCGAGGGAACCGTAGATATCGCGTTGATGCAAGGTGGGACTCCACTGGAGGACGTGTCAGGCAGTGAACATCTACGCGCATTAGCCAGTCTGTACTACGAACCGTTATGGATCTTTCACCGATTAGATCCGGCACCGACCAGGCTATCGAAATTTGCAGGACGACGGGTCAATCGTGGCGTCACGGGTAGCGGCACGCGGAGGCTGGCGGATGAAGTGCTGACATTGAACAACGTACCCAGTGAAACGTTTAGCGAATTGGATACCCTCACTGCAAGCCAGGCTCTTCAGGCTGGTGAATTGGATGCGTTATTTATGGTGAGTGGCGAAACATCACCTGAGGTTCAAACCCTGTTACAGGCACCGGGGATTGCCTTAATGGATCTTCCAAGAGCGAAGGCCTACCATCTGCATCGTCGTTACCTCTCACCGCTTGAATTACCACCTGGCGCCATTGACCTTGCTAATGAGCGACCGCCAACGCAACAGCAATTGATTGGTGTGACCGCCATGCTCGTGGCCCGAGAAGATCTCCACCCGGCGTTGGTCGACTTGGTGCTGTTATCAACTCCCAAGATTGTCGGTGGCGACGGACTGTTTCACTCGGCAGGGCAATTTCCAGCCGGGCTGTACCTGTCCATTCCGTTGGGGAAAGAAGCCCAGCGCTTTCACAAGCGCGGACCGTCCTTTCTTCAACGTTTTCTGCCGTTCTGGGCTGCCACATTGATTGATCGACTGGTGGTCATGCTGATTCCGCTGGCGGCACTCGTCATTCCGCTCTTCAAACTCTTCCCACCCCTCTACCGCTGGCGGGTACGTTCTCGCATCTATCGCTGGTACGAAGATCTACAACGTATCGAGACACGCCTCGACGCCGGAAATACCGACCAAGACGAACTCGCCGCTGCGGTGCATGGACTCGAGACAGAAGTCAAAAACGTGGAAACACCGTTGTCTTACGCTGACCAGCTGTTTCACTTGCGTACCCACATCAATCTGGTCCGCACGCGGATCAATCAGATGACTTCGAAGAAGAAACCGATTTCCTAGTCATCACGAGTTTCTGTCAAAAATACTCACGCGCAATAAAAATATTGCAGGTGTTCCCCAACTCTCCACAACGAGCGCATATAACTCTTGGCGGAGGCTCGTTTGTTTCCTGCGGATTAGAGAGCTAATCCGTTGTGATTAAGCGAGGAACTGATATCATCTCCTGTTTCTATTGCTTACCGCTACTCCCCACATTGACCCACTGTGGTGCGTCACCAACAATGGCGGAGGGAATTGGACCTAAGGCAGAATCTCAATTCCACGAGCGAAAGAACGGGCTCTAAGAATTCACACAGCTGAATTCAGTTGCTCTACCTGTCACGACAGACTCATTCGCCATTTTATGTTTGCACATCACTGCAGAATTTCAGCTTCCGACATCCTGCGAAATGGTGTACTGCCTAATTTGTTCGATCGAAGTTCTTTTCCACTTGATTTTTTTGTCCGCTTTTTTCCTCTGTTGGTTTCACGATGTCTCTTTAGAATCATTGGTGGAGAAATCCATCCACAATTAATACACCGTTGTTCCTGCTCCCACATCAGCCCTAATTGCTGGACGTCCATCAGGTGAATCGATACGAGAAAGCCCTGACAGCGAACACAATTCTTCATGTTCAACTCAGGTGAACTGGTGTGTGAATTGAGGTGTTCTTTAATCATCAGTCTGCCCTCCTTCTGCTCACCTTGCGCTTGTGTGGTGAGCCAACGGTTCCTTCAATAGATGCTCTATGTATTCTTATGAGCAAGTGAGCAATGATTGTGCCAAGGTGAAGAAGAGGGGGAGTCTGACAATTTACTGGGAGCTTCTTTTAGGTATAAAGACTGGGAATCTCTATACAACTAGCTAAAAAACCATGTAATTTTGAGAAAAAGATGAGAACACCGCGTAAGAATGTACTTCTGAAAGTCATCTGCTAGGTGATTTTTTACGTAGAGGGGGAAGGGTTTTTGAAGCTTGGATTTCAAATATTACAAATGTCTTTGAAATTTGCAATTGTGATTCTTGAGAACTCAAGCCAATTGAGAACATTCTTAGAAAAACGAGATTGAGAGAACATACCTGTAATTATATGATTACCAGTTCTTCCTGTGCTGCACGTCACTGATTAAGAAAAAGATAGACAGCTCGTCGAAGCCATCAAGTTCGCGTTTCAGCTTGAAAATGCCAACGCTTGGGAAGATTCGCGGATGATGCCGATGGCGGATCGAATGAAGAGGGCGGCGATCAAGAGTCCGATGACAACGTCAGGCCAGGGGGAGCCGGTGAGATGGACAGCGAGAGCGGCAAGGAGTACGCCCATATTGCCGATCACGTCGTTTCGAGAACATACCCATGCTGACCGCATATTGATGTCGTCGCCACGTCGCTGCCAGAGGAGCATGAGACAAATGCCATTGGCGACAAGTGCTATGACGCCTACGACGCCCATAACCTCCGCAGTCGGCACTAATCCATGGACCGTCTTGAAGGCTACGTGAGCCGACACGCCCACGCCAAATGCAGCCATGATATAACCCTTGAGCAAAGCGGCACGGGCTTGCCACACCGGGCCACGGCCAATCACATAAAGACTAAACCCATAGACGATAGCATCGCCTAACATATCAACCGAGTCGGCTAGGAGCGCGGATGAATGCACCAGAACGCCCGCCAAAGCCTCCACAATAAACATGCACACGTTAATCCACAGCACGACATGAAAGACGCGACGCTGCCGAGCAGAAATGGTGATGACCTTACAACATTCATCCATTGATCTATATTAGCAGTTCTCTCCCTTGTTCGGAGGCTTCTATCATTCGTCGTGTAATCTGCGCTGAGATCTCCCCCCCCAGTGCGACCGCTTAGCTGTGTGAGTTCAATTGATCAACGCAACACTTTACCTCAACCTACTAAAGATTGGGTGTGACGATGCAACAAAGAACCAGAATGTACGAGATCGCGAGAACGTCTTCTAGGCTCAATCTACCTGTTTTATAAGATCTCACGATCAAATGGCTTGGGATGAAGATCAGCCAAATATTGATATTCCAACCCCTCATTCCGTCTATCACTTGCCAAATTAACTCAGAAAGGGTGAAAAGGGGATGAAGGACAAAGTTGCCCTAGTAACGGGAGACGGTAAAGGTATAGGCAAGTCAATCGTCCAACGATTCATCGATACAGGGGAATGGCAGATGAATAAATAGAAGGGACATCGGAAATTTCGACCCATACTCGCAATTTTTCTGAATAAATACCGATAAACTTCCATGGCTTCCCTTTCGAAACACCCCATGCTTCTTCGGTCTACTGAACCCGGGGAGCCTCCTCGAATCAACAGCGCATTTACTGATGAATATGGTTTGACCATTCAGGATCTGGTCTCGAAACCTTTACTCGATTGGATACATCCAAGCGACCGTCAGGCCTTGCAACATATACTCGATACAGGAGAAGGCCAAGTACTCGCTCGGCATTTAACCAAGCAAGATGACTGGCGGATGTTGCGCTGGCGGGTAAAAACAGATGCTGGGCGTGTCGTGGCACTCGCGATGACCCATCGCGTCACTGAAACCGAAGTAAAGATACCGGAACCGGTGACCTCTCAGAAGTCGTCGTTGACCGAGACGCTCGAAAGAATGGTTCGTATCGTTGAATCGAAGGCGGACGGATGCCGGTGTTCAATCTTGTTAATGGAGTCGGACGGCGAACACGTGGCCGTCGGTGCCGGACCAAGCTTTCCGAAGGAATACAATTGTGCGGTCCAGGGACTGCGAATCGGGCCGACGGTGGGATCATGTGGAACGGCAGCGTTTTGGAATGTGCCCGTCGTCGTGGAGAATATCGCCGAGGACTCGCTGTGGAAAGATTTACGTGGTGCCGCGGACATCGCAGGGGTCGGTTGCTGTTGGTCAGTGCCGGTCACCGGGTCGACAGGAGAGGAAGTGTTAGGCGCCATGGCATTGTACAAAAACGAACCTGGTGCACCCGGCCTCCATGATATGGAGTTACTTGAGATTTCAGCGCGCATGGTTGGTTTGGCTATAGAACATGACCGATTGGAGCAACAACTGCGTGAGGCGACGAAAACTGAAGCCATCGGTGTGCTCGCAGGCGGCATCGCCCATGACTTCAACAACCTGATGGCAGCCGTGATGGGAAACGCTGAGATCGCGATCGAAGCGCTCCCTCCAGAGTTTCCTGTCAGAGTGAATCTCGAAAGAATTGTTTCGACTTCCGTGGCGGCATCCGACCTGTGCAAGCAGCTGTTGGCGTACGCCGGGCGAGGCAATAGTATGAAGGAGACCCTTGACTGTAATCTCTTGGTCAAGGAACTCGGAGATCTCATGGTGGCCGGACTCTCAAAAAAGGTGTCCATGGTGTTCCAGATCGACGAATCGTCGCACAGTATCGTTGGCGACCGTAGTCACCTGCGTCAGGTATTCATGAATCTGATGACGAACGCCTCTGATGCGATCGAAAACAAGGAGGGGCGAATCGTTGTGGGGACCAAGTCCGTCTCGCTGGGCCGTGAAGACATCGAGATGCTCAATTCCTATCCACGGCTGGAGCAGGGGCAATATGTCTGCGTGTGGGTGAGCGATACCGGGTCGGGCATGAGTGAGGAAACGAGGGGGAAGATCTTCGATCCATTCTTCACGACGAAAAACAGCGGTCACGGCCTTGGTTTGGCTGCGGTGTTGGGGATCGTGAAATCTCACAAAGGCGCCATTTCCGTAGACAGCACAATCGGTGTTGGCACGACCTTCTCTGTGTGGCTGCCACTCGTTTCGTCGACACCGGATCTCGAGGTGGTCACGTCAACGACCCAAGTGGTATCGGAGGGCTCTCGGATTCTTGTTGCCGACGATCACGCAAGTGTGCGGATGGTGCTCGTCGCCCATCTAAAAAGCGCCGGATACACGGTTGTCGAAGCTGAAGATGGACAAGAGGCTGTGGACATATTTCGGCGTACCCCCGATGCGTACGATTGTGTCCTGCTGGATCACAACATGCCGAAGATGGATGGGGAAGAAGTCTTGGTAGAGCTCCAGAAAATTCGCAGTGACGTTCGAGTCGTCTTGAACAGCGGGTTTGCCGAGGATGAGATGTTAGTGAGATTCAAAGGTGCGGGTCTAGCTGGCGTTCTCCACAAGCCTGCACCCAGGAGCGTCTTGCTCAACAAGATTGAGAAGGTTCTCGTGTGTTCTTAGCCAAAGTGCTTTAGTCCCCTGTGTACAGTCAGGTCAACTTCTATCTGTTTCCCAAACAAGAACGCTCAAAAGATCGAGAGGGTCCGTCGGCTAATGTAAGGAATGACTGCTCCGGCCCAAAGACAGAACATCAAAGCACGACCAGATTTGTCACTGTCTGTAAAGTAGAATGACGACTTTTTCAGTTAATCTCTTCCAGCCACCAATCCGAAACAGGTCTTAAAGCAGGCTTTTCTCACTCTTTCATTCAGGTAAAGCCTTTACCAAGCCATACACTTTCCGTGCAGACCGACAGTCCATGAAGCAGTGAGGCTCCCTAAACTCAATTGTTAGGAATACTGCTCCAACAATTAAGTGAGCGGTCTTCCGATTTTGTTTGAATGAATGTACCAGGAATAACCACTCCTGGCTTCCCTTGTTACCTGGCTTCAACAATTGTTCTGAAGGTGAGATTCACTCTAGGCGTGCTAATCATTTTTGTCGGTGGTAAGCGGTGCAACCAATGCGATTGAGTCGCCCCTTTCATCACAAGTAAGCTGCCATTTTCTAACAGAACTGAAACGGATTCTTTGGTCTGTTTGTGCTTAAACAAGAATTTTCGCTCCGCCCCAAAGCTTAGCGACCCGATAGCCCCATTCTGCTGTAAATCCTGCTCAGCGTCGCTATGCCAAGCCACGCCCTCGGAGCCAGTATGATATAAATTTAGGAGACAGGAATTAAATGTCTCCTCCGTCCAGTGCTCGATCATGCGCTTTAACTCTAATAATTCGACAATCCACGGCAAGGCGCGCTTTGTGGTGTTCGAATAGGTGTATGAATATGGTTGATCACCGTACCACGCAACTTTGCGCTTCGTGACCACTCGTTCCCCGAAGATGATGGCCACATCATTCTTCCATTCGATTTTTCCTAACAAACTGTGTAAAAACGAATTGGCCTCTTGTGGTGCCATGACTTGACCAAAATACTGGACCAGGCCGTCCTTCGGAAGCAGATTTCTTGGTCCGCCACCTACCGTCTCGAATAAGTCCATTATATACATTCACCTTTCTGACAATTTCCACACGGTCTGTATCCCTGACTTTGAGCTTCTTTTGCAGATAAAAAAAGACTCGAGTCTCTCGTTTCATTTCTTACCGGATAAGCGAATCAAGCTGCTTACGCCACGGTCTGAGCCGCTTCCCATGCCAAGAGGGCTTTTTTCCTCTCAGGTCCAGCCTGATACCCCCCGAAAGTACCCAGACTCTGAATGACCCGATGGCACGGAATCAGATACTGGATAGGATTGTTCGCCACAGCATTGGCGACTGCGCGTGAGGCAGTGGGCTTTCCTAAGTAACGAGCCACCTGCTGATACGACATCATGCCGCCCTGCGGAATGCGAATCAGTGCTTCCCAGACTTTGATTTGGAAATTGGTCCCTTTCAAAGAAAGATAGAGTGGCTTTCTATCGTTTCTCACGGGGCTGAAGATCCGTGTAAGAAACGGACTCGTCTGCTTGGCATGACTTTCCAAGGTCGCCTCTTTCCAATGGAGACCAAGTTGCTCAAGGGCCTCGCGTCGATTGCCCTGTTGAATGAACCTGAACCAGCAGATTCCCCGAGAGGTCACCGCCAAGAGACAATCGCCAAAGGGACTTGAATGGAATCCATACGAAATCGTCAGTCCTTGGCCTTGGTTTTTATATTCCCCAGGCGTAACTGCTTCGCACTGCAAGAACAGATCGTGCAATCGACTCACACTGGATAACCCAGCTTCAAATGTGACATCCAAGAGCGACTCAGATTTCGTGAGGACTTCTTTGGCATGATCGAGCGTGAGGAACTGCAGAAAACGCTTGGGACTGACACCAGCCCACCGACTAAAGAGTCGCTGAAAATGAAATTCACTCAACTTCAGACGGGCTGCCAGCATTTTAAGATCCGGCTGCTGCACCGTCTCTTCCTCCAGCATATAAATGGCTCGCTCAATACGTTGATAATCTCTCGATTGTTTTTTAAGATCCTCAATGGACATCGGTGTTGCCTCTCAGTGTGCAAACCAAGTCAGTGAAAAAGTAGATATCTGGCCCTATTTTCATTGATGACTTGCATTCTCACAATCCGATTCTTGCGATTATGATAATTAACACACTCAGCAAACAATGCCATCTCTTCCCCCTCTTCAAACATTAGTTACACTACCGAGTCAAAGCCAAGGTTGCGCTGCTTGTGATCTGTCCTAACAGGCTTAAAAGCAGGCATGACTCATCCTGATAACCGAGCAAAGCCTTCACCGAGAAAAGATTTTCTCCACAGGCCCTCTGACTGTGGAGCAGCTGCTCCTGGTAGAGAACTTCCATAACTTGAGCTATAAATGATATGAAGAGTCCGAGGAATGATAGGACGGAAAGTGTGAACGCTCGCTGACAACCCTACGCAGACAATTCTTGGGTTATTCACCATTCTCCGGTTTGTTTACCAGATAGGTTGTCTGAACAAATCCAAACTCAAATGCTTGCGTACGCTCATGCGTCAAATTGATGTCCTTTTCGAGTGAACCGAAAAGTGAAATTCCTGCGCCTAGAAGAACAGGAATCACTGTGATAGTGATCGCATCAATCAGATTATCTGAAAAGAAGCTCTGTATCGTTGCACCACCATCTATGTAAACGTGCTCGATACCTTCGATCGACAGTCGCTCGAGAAGAGCTCGTGGCTGCTCAAAAGAATGAGTGACAATATCTGGAACATCAGACGGGATACTCATGGATTTGCTGCTCAACACAATGACTGGTGTTCTGCCGTAAGCCCATTCGCCAAAAGACAGAACTTGTTCAAATGTTTTTCGGCCCATGATCAATGTGCCGACAGAATCCATAAACGCCCGAAAACCACAGTCCTCACCTTCCGGGACGACGGCGTTCGCTTCATCCAGCCAGTCGAGTGCTCCATCTTTCCTGGCGATGAACCCATCCAGGCTAGTCGCTATGTAGACTGATGCTTTCATACTGATCAATTTCCCTAAATAATCAACAATACAACAATTGTCTGATTTTTTCAGCTTTCGGTTGTTTGTTATCCGCTTTTAACCTGAGGCACCCCAAAAGGGCCGTTGCAAAGATGACAAAAATGGCTGTATCGTCCAGAGTTCGTAGTAGCAGAATCTGATGACTAACGACGGTAAATAGGAAAGGAATAGGAGTGACGACTCTTGTCGTTGGAGCCAGCGGAGCAACCGGCCGCCTACTGGTGGAACAATTGCTCGAACGGGGACAGCACGTAAAGATCGTTGTTCGATCAACGACAAATCTTCCCGACAACCTCAAGAGTCACGATAACTTGTCTGTGATTCATGCAAGCCTTCTAGATCTGAGCGATGTCGAGATGGCCCGCCATGTCAGCGGATGTAACGTCATTGCCTCATGCCTTGGGCACAACTTGAGCTTCAGGGGAATGTTCGGACCTCCACACCGGCTTGTGGCCGATGCTACTCGACGACTGTGTCATGCGGTTATAACAGCCAACCCAAAAGATCCCGTCAAGCTCGTGCTCATGAACACGGCTGGGAACAGCAACCGCGATCTCAACGAACAAGTATCCTTCGCCCAGCAATGCGTGATCGGTCTTCTTCGCCTACTCCTACCACCACACGTAGATAACGAACATGCAGCTGATTATCTTCGTACCCAAATTGGCCAGAACAGCGGGACAATCGAATGGGCGGTGGTTCGTCCAGACAAATTGATGGACGACACCAAAGCGACAGAATTTACGGTGCATCCTTCACCCATTAGAAGCGCCATCTTCGATGCGGGTCTGACCAGCCGAATCAATGTGAGTTGCTTCATGGCTGATTTGATCAGTAACGATCCCACATGGGACCAGTGGAAGGGGAAAATGCCTGTGATCTACAACAAAGAACGAGAAGCCGCACTCGCTGAAGACACTTAATTGAAATAAAATAATACATTAAGTATGAAATCAGAATATGAAAAAAATGGGTACTTTGTAGTTGAAGAGGCGTTTAGCTCAAACGAGCTTAAAAAACTAGAAGGTGCAATTCAAGATTTTCATATATCTTGGGTTAATGACAATTCAGAATTTTATAACAACAAAGCCGTTAATTGTGCGTATCTCACCGGCAAGAAGTATTTAGATCGAAAACAAAGACTCGCAGTCTTCCAATTCGTTGGAAGTCGTAAAGTTATGGAAATCCTAGAGCCACTTATTCCGACACGTCCCGCATTTATGAATACACAACTATTTTTTAATCCTGCAAATGCCGGGCAAAAGAATTACTGGCATCGTGATCTCCAATACATTGGTAAGCCTATAGATGAACAAAAAGTGATACTCAAGACTACTAACGTCATTCATTTTAGAATCCCACTGAAACCAGAGCCCGGCTTGGAGCTAGTCCCGGGATCTCATACGCGTTGGGATTCAGATGAAGAGTTTGATGTTAGAACAGAGAGCAACGGGCGAAGGTGTTTCGAAGATTTATCATCAGGAAAGAAAGTTGCTCTGAATAGAGGTGACTTGCTGGTGTTCTCCGCAAATATGATCCATAGAGACTTGTACGGATTCGATCGATTGGCCTTTGACATAATATTTTGCGACTCCAACCCAGAGTTGATTAAATATGTAGAACACGATTGTTTACCTAGCAATGAAGATCTTCAGAAAATAGAGAATCCTAGAATTTTTATCAACACAATTGGAAGAATGAACTAATAACAAAGTAGTCCAACATAGTGTACTTATGGCTCTGTATGACCGTTTTTACCCGTAGTGACCCACCGCTCACATTCGTTAATCCATAAAGGAGGAGAAATGGCAGAGTTCATGATGTTAATGAAGGGCACAAGCGAGAATGAAGATTGGACTATCTACATTGATCGTCTTAAAAAAACAGGTCTGTTTCGTGGTGGCAGTGCCTTGAGTCATGGACTGTGTGTTAATAAACAAGACAGCAATCGCTCTTGCACCGTCAATGGATTTATGCGATTCGAGGCTGACACAATTCAACAGATTCAGGCCTTGCTTGCAGGGAATCCTGTGTATGAGTCGGGCGGTGAGGTTGAATTGCTTGAACTGATCGAGACGTAGACCTGAATATAACCCTGATAAATTACCTCGACCAATTGGAAGGGTAGGACCATGAAAACTAAGTCGATTACACCAATTCTTAATGTCTCAGACATTCATCAGACGTTCCAATGGTTTGAGAAACTAGGTTGGGAAAAACGATGTGAATGGGGTGAGCCTGTTAGATTTGGTGGAGTATATTCCGGCGAATGCGAAATATTTCTATGCCTGAATGCGCAGGGTAGTCGAGGTAAGGGCCAAGGAAATTCCACTTTCGGAAGCGGAGGAGAGGAGGCTGCCGATAAGGGAGTCTGGATGTCGTTATGGGTAGATGACGTTGATGAAGTTTATCGACACTGTTTAGCTCAAGATATAGAAGTCACATGGAATCCCACTGACATGCCGTGGAATGTGAGAGAAATGCACGTTCGACATCCAGACGGTCATGTATTTCGAATTAGCTGTGTACTTAACGAAGAGAAGGATTGAAACACGTAACCGATTACGGCCATCCATTACATGTTGGGGAAATCAATTGGGATTGTAGTTTGGTATAAGTACACAAGACCCATAGCAAGCAAACTTGTGAAAATGGATAGGTGTTGTTCCGCTCCTTTCTAGAACCGTCGCTTCACAACTTATTCAAGTTCTATAGACTCACAATGAACATTAGAGTAGCAATAATTGAAGACTTCCCAATGGTCCAATCTCTCTTTCAAGAGTTATTTACACTACTGCCAAACGGACAAGTAGAAAGATGGCCTCAGACAAGAGAAGGCCAGGAATATCTGTTAAACAACATACATGCCGGGCATGTCTTTGTAGCCGAAGTGCAGGATAAGATTCATGGCTATCTCATGTGGTCAATCCGTCAAGCAATGTCTTTTCAAGCATTTAAACAGTATGCAGAATTACAAAGTATTTACGTATCAGAGCCGCACAGAAACAATGGAATAGGAACACAATTATGTGAGGTGTTTTTTAATGTTTGTGCACAAGATTGCATAGATACGATCATGGTCGAATCCGCCGTGTTACCAGAAACAGTGCGATTTTATGAAAAGCTTGGGTTCATTGAAGAACGAAAGGTCATGTTCTTTCATCGATCCACCCCTGACAAAACAAATGTGCTCTGAAGTTAGAATATATGTAGCCGACTACGTAATTCCCTTACATGAATACTAAAATTCAAAAAAAGGAGCCGTAATTATGACACTAGCCGAATGGGAAGAAACCACAGGCACGACAACAAGAGCGGCTTTTCAATTCATAAAAATACTTGCTGAAAACAATTTACTCGATAAGGCTCAAGAACGTCTTAATTCGAAAGGCCTAGACCAAATGAGAGTAAGCGTTCATCATTTTCGTGAGCTACAGGAGATGGTGAAAGAGCATTTCCAAAAAAAGTGAACGATCTCCAAATGAAGGGCGTCTATTTCACTAAGGACTAGGCAGTGCGAATCTATATCACAGGAAACGCTGGTGCCGGGAAAACCACACTTGCCAAAGACCTTGCGGCCCAATTGTCAGTCCCGGCCTTTCATCTTGACCACATTGTGTGGCTACCCTACTGGCAGAAAACCTCCAAGGTTTCGCGTGTGGAGGCGCTAGAGCAGATGACCCAATCAGACAATTGGATCATCGAGGGAGTTTCCGAACTGGTCCGTTCGAAGGCAGACCTCACCATTTTCCTAGATGTTCCACGGTACAAGTGCGTATTGCGCTGCGCAAAGAGAAACTTACCGTATCTATTCCGTTCAAGACCGGAGCTCCCAGCGCATTGTCCCGAAATTCTTATCGTCGGCAGACTCCTGCGGATTATCTGGAATTTTCCCAAACTAGTGGGAAAGCGCCTATTGCTTGAAGCGAATGAGTCAAAGAACATTCGTATAGCGACAAATCGAGAGCAGCTGAATAGCATCCTCAGTGATTTCAAACTCAAGCGCGTTGTTTAAGAAAATGATGCTAAGAGAATATTTTTTGCAACTTGTTGAGTATGAAAAATGGGCAAATCAGCGAGTCGTAGATTACCTCCAAAGCCAGCCCCAAGATAACCGCTCTTTGAATATCTTTTGCCATGTAATAGCAGATATTAAACCGTGGATAGAATTGCTCGAAGGGGGGCATGCGCCGCCAGAACTCATTGACGGACAAGGGTGGTCGTTGTCCGAGTGTAAGATCATGCAAGAATTTATGCTGCAGCGGCTATCGTATTTTGTGGAATCAGTAGAAGAACAATCTTTTCTGAATGAGATCACTTCCTATGGCTCTGATGGTAGTCCACTCAAGAACACAATCGCAGAAGTATTGGGGCACATATTCTCTCACTCTCAACATCATCGCGGGCAACTGGAGTTTTTCATAGAAGAGTTTACACATACCTACACGAACCTTGGTTACATGTATTACCTTAGGAATTTCAGGTAGAAATAATACGCCTTTTTTATAAAGTTTAATCGACGACCCAATTCTGATAGATAGTCATGAAAAAAGGGTGAAAACGTAACTTCGCCGGACCTAGGTCGGGGAAAAACTATGTCAAATATCGGTGCTACTTATTCCATCTTATCGTCAACTGACTTACTTAAATTTATCGTACCTCTATATCGCATAGATAACCCGATCAGCTGCGAATTTTGGCATCGAGGACTAAATGATACCTACAAAATACAGTCATCTGAAGGAAACTATATTCTACGAATTTACAGAAAGGATTGGAGAACGCTCAACCAGATTAACTTTGAAATTGATGCGCTGAACTATCTACATGGGAAAAGAGCCAATGTTTCGTATCCCATAGCCAGAAAAAACGACGAATTTGTGACGACGCTACATGCACCTGAAGGGGAGAGATATGCCATCATAACCACGTTTGCTGAAGGTGAGTGTCTGACGTACGATGATGCACAGGATGCTTTTTTCTATGGCGAACATGTCGCGGAAATCCATCGGATAACCGATGGTTTTTCGACAGACCATCCAAGGTTTGATCTTGATCTCAATCACTTACTTCTCGAACGGCTTCAGACCATGCGCCCATTTTTCACGCATCGTCAGGAAGACTGGGAATTTTTAGAAAGATTCGGTAGTCATCTACAAAATTATGTTGAAGCTATTGATTGTAAAAATATTGATTACGGTTTTTGCCATGGAGACTTTCATGGGCAGAATGCCCATAAATTTGGAGAAACATTAACTTTCTTTGATTTCGACTGTTGTGGGTTTGGATGGCGGGCCTATGACATAACGGTGTTTCGTTGGAGTGCAAGACTTCGAGAGAAAGAAGACGAGCGCTGGGAGCGATTTCTCCAAGGCTATAGAACCAAAAGACAAATTTCGGAAACTGATTTAACCCTATCTATAGCATTTTTGGCCATTCGAGATATTTGGTTATTAGGACTTTATTTCGAGAATGCTGTCTATTTCGGAAAAAACATAGTGGGGAACTCTTTTATAGGTAGGCGCATGAAGTTTCTGAAAGCCATTCAAGAAGAACACTTTCCACGATTTCCTGACAATTAAGCATTGAAGGTGCTCAAAATGTAACCGACTACCTCAATGTGTTACATGGACTCATTAAAATCATGATGTCGAAATTACCGATAAAAAGACGCTTCTTCTCTCTCAGATCAAATCACATTTTGACATCGATTCTATAAAGATTGTTACCAATGCAATATCGAAAATATCAAGAACAATTAATAGGCCTCGCGAAGGCACAGTTTCGGAATAAAGAACAGCTATCGGACCAGGTTATCGACGCCTTCTACGAAGTACCTCGTCACCAGTTTGTTGAGCGATATCGACATTACGGTACGAAAGAATGGCTTGATATTACGGATGGGAATATTGAGGAGCATCTAGGCACTCTGTATGCCAATCATCCCTTAGTCCTCCTGGGGTCAGATGAAGCCTTTCGTGCCAAGTATGGTTCTGAACCTGTGTCAACCATATCTCAGCCAGCTTTTGTCTTGCGTCTCTTAGATTTGCTTGATCTCAGGAAGGGACACAACGTATTTGAGCTGGGAGCCGGGAGTGGATGGACTGCCGCACTATTAGGTCATCTTGTAGGACCTTCAGGCAAGGTCTCAACAAGCGAGATCATCACCGAGCTTGCTGAAAAAGCACAGGTTAGGCTCACCTCACTGGGGTTCAACAATGTCACGGTTCTCTGCGGAGATGGCGGGGATGGCTTAGCAGATTGTGCACCGTTTGATAGAGTCATCTTCACAGCTGGGGCGTTCGACATTCCGTTTGCTTTTCACCAGCAAATAAAGGAAGGCGGCTTGTTACTCTTTGTCTTGAAAAATAAGGGAGGTGCGGACAACCTTTTACTGCTGAAAAAACACCCCGAGTATTTTGAAACGATCTATGCATTTCCCTGTGGGTTCGTACCAGTGACAGGGAAACATCACATACCAGAAATGGAAGAACGGGACCTGGATGACTATTTACACATGAGAGGACTTGAGGAAGCACCAACTTCCAGAACGCAATTTTGGTGGGGTTCAGGATCGAAAGGTAACTTTCTGTGGGAGACGGCCGCACTCCGCTCATTTTTATCTCTCTACCAAAACTTTGAGCCGATCTACACAGATATCGAAAATGATAAAGGCTTGTTTGGTTGGTGGAATGCAGAATCGAATTCTTTCGCTCTAGCAAGACCCGGAGAACTTGTGAATTTTGGGAACGAGGAGGCCTCGACTCAATTGATCACGTATATCAAGGATTGGGTGAATTGGGGTATGCCAACACTGTCCAATCTTGACCTGAGAATTTATCCAGCTGATAGCGCACTAACAATTCCAGATTCTGCTTGGGTATCGCGGCGAAGATCATCTCTATTTGTTTGGACGCTCCCAAAGAAATTTTCCACGTAGGATCCACTCAGCTCTCAGGTAAGGCCATCTACATAGAAACTTGAGCCAGTCTTCTACTCCGGTTAATCAACCTCGGTACGGCACCGCGCCGTTACAACGTCATTCAGGGCGAAGGTTTGTTTGATTTTATCGAATGGTGACATACTGCGTCATGCGACGTAGGATGCGACATAACCTCAGAGAAAAATGTAACGGACTTCGGCCTTCTGTTGCATTTTCTGCTCTTTTCGTCATCTCAGATGTCCATTTTTGGCTGTGAGTTCAATTGATCAACGCAACACTTTACTCTACTTTTTCAAGAAGGGTGTCGAGACCATCGAACACGTCTGGGACCGATTTTAATACTGCGTAGACCCCATAGATGATTACTCCATGATGGGTCTTAATATCTGCATTCATAAGATCCTCTTGAATCGTGTCCCACCCTTCCGATAGTCCAGCAAGCAGCATCGCGAGTGAAGCGAACAACCCTACCCAAGGGTGGGAGATAAATTTCCTGAGCGCCTTGATCATGTCGCGTATCCCCTTTCTGTCAATAGGATGAAACGAACAGGGCAAAGTGCCCAACTCAGCCACAGATATGCTAGGTGGTATACACCAATGAACCTTACTCTGTCAGTGAGCTGAGGCTCACAAAGAGATTGTGAGTAGAATGAGCAAGCGAATTGTCTGAGAAATCGCATTCGTGCGAACATTCGAAAACCGAATTGAATGAGAGTTTTAAAGAGGATCAGGACCTTTCATAAAATAGAACAATGCCAATGATACGAAATCCGCATATACGTCGTTCGCCCCTTTCTGATTGAGACTGTCCACTCCTAGCCGAAACCGGATACGATATTGGAGTGAAAAGGAATGAATACTGATAGCCTTGCGAATACACCTGAACCACCGTATTACGCGGTGATCTTTACTTCCAAGAGAACAGATGTCGGATCAGGGTATGCCGAAATGGCAGCACGGATGATGGCTCTTGCTTCAAGGCAGCCAGGTTTTCTTGGAGTCGAGACTTCCCATGATGATCAGATAGGGATCACGGCTTCTTATTGGAAGGATGAAAAATCCATTCACGCATGGAAAGAACAAGCAGATCATCAAGAAGCTCAACGGCTTGGAAAAGAAAACTGGTATGAAGATTATTTCATTCGAGTGGCCAAAGTGGAGCGTGCAGTTGAACTCACAGCCGAGGCTGTGTGAAAAATCGGAATTCTCTGAATTCAGGGGATGCTTCAACCCTTGCTTATACAGAGATCGTCGAATACAGGCGATCCTCGAAGGCTAAATTTTTAGATTCAAATTTTATACGGAGTTTTCACACAGCCTGAGTCGTTATCTGTCGTCGGGTTATACGATAGTGAGACACTGCTACCGAAACAAAGCGAACACTGGGAATCAAGTATGATCCAAAAGTTTTACTATGTCTTAAAGGAATGACTGTGAAAACAAGCGAAAAAATCTGGCAAGAGTACCACACCAAATTGGCGGCGTTCATACGAAGTCGGGTGACAGAGGAGGCAGTGGATGATCTGTTACAGGATGCTTTCATGAGGATTCATTCACGCCTTGACTCCTTGAACGACGATGCGAAGCTGGAAAGTTGGCTGTATCAGATCACACGCAATACCATCACAGACTATTACCGTTCCCACCGAAAGACAGAAGCACTTCTCGAATGGATAGAACACCCTCAACCCGAAGAAGCGGAAACGATCAGGAAGGAACTGTCATCCTGTCTGGAACCAATGATTCAAGAATTGCCTGACAAATATCGCAACGCCATCCATATGTCTGAACTTGAAAATAAGACACAACAAGAAGTGGCTGATGAGGAAGGCATTTCATTATCCGGGGCAAAATCACGCGTCCAACGAGGGCGAGCCTTATTAAAAGACATCCTGGAGGACTGCTGTCAGTTTGAGCTGAA
>JAJDBQ010000027.1 GCA_029261255.1 Nitrospirales bacterium | reverse complement strand
TCACATCCCGCATTGGGATATCCTCTTACATCAAGCGGCCCAATGTTATGAAATGACGGGTCTCGGATACATCGGAGTCGATATTGTGTTAGATAAAATTCAAGGTCCATTGATTTTAGAGCTCAACGCGCGACCTGGCTTGAATATTCAAATCGCCAATCGTGCGGGGTTATTGACACGACTTCGTCTGGTAGAACAGGAAGTGCAGGGGCTAAGCGGGTTAGATGCGAGACTTAATTTTGCGAAGCAACACTTTTCAGCTGAAACGGATCACTCTCTCTAAGAGATTTTCTACAGTTCGCGGTCTCTACCCGAATCGAATTCCTCTGTAACCTCAGCGCCGAGCGTGAAAGACAGTCGATCTTTCATCGACACCACGATCCCTTTTCTTCTGACGTGTAGCGGTTTCCTCTTTTTTCTTCGAATCAGTTTTTTTCTCTAATTCAGCTTTTTTGCGTTTTTTCAATTTTTGAGCACCCATGATGATTCGTTTTTCCTCCGCACTCAAACCAGGGCTACTCTTACCCGCTGCGCTACACACACGACTAACCATTCCCCCCCCCCAACAAAGAATAAGACGGCAACAATTCATAAGAGAATCCTAAAATGAAGGTGTACCATCCGTCCCTACGGAATACGTTAATATTTGGATCCTACATTACAGCTGAGGGGAAGACAGATTATTTCAAAAAAATTTGTACGTGGATGTGGGTCGCTAAAGCGATCTAGATTTTCGCGTCTACTAGCCAATCCATTCGACCATCCGAAGAAGATAGGGATCGTGAAGTGAAGCGGAATTTGGAGAATATTGTTAGCTTGAATATTCCTCAAACAAAAGTCAAATACCGGTACAGGCGACGCCCTATTCCATATCGCCATTATTCACAATGCCACAAAAGCAGAAAAGATCGTGGCTGAATTCCATGAAGAAACACAAGAAGAAATGAACCTTGAAACACTTTCACATGAGTGAAAAGGCCGATGAAAATACTTCGCTGAAACGATGAGCATGAATTCAAGTCGTAAGGGCAATTAACTGACCCGGATCGGATACTCGACAGGCCCTTCGAATGGCGGGCGCCTTAGCCGCTGCTCTGGAATTTGGCCGCTTGGAAGAAGTGCATTCTACAGGTTTGGCTGCACTCCTCCCCCAGGTGTTGGAACAATTCGATCAGATCACAAATATGGTAGCCCAAGCATTCTTCCGCACCGAAGGCTACTCCAAAATTTCGGTTTCCTCAGAAGCTGTCCCCAAATCCCAAGTTTCCCAACTACAAGAAAACTGATAGAGCATCCATTCTCCGTTGTCATCCCGATCGGCATGGGACTGGTTGAATTTTCCTAACATAGTACGATCTCAAGATAGCACTGAATTTGACTCCATCGCTGCTTGGGTATAGTCTGAGAATACGACGTATGAATCCACGTTGACATCCTATCCCGCGCACTTCCCTCATATCACTGTGCGTATGATTCCTCCTGTCCTCGCTCGCTACGCCTAACCTCTCCTCAGCAATCGCTGTTCTATTGTTTCGCCGATTGTAACGCTGGTCGTCAGATCAGGTTTTTGAGAAGAGGCCATTCCTGACCGTCCAGGTCAAAGAACGGAGTGATAGCCATGTACCAAGTTGCAGCCCTATTAGGATTAATCTTTCTTTTTGTCTGCGCCGCAGTATATGCGAGCTTCAAAGAAGACCCCCCCGTGACTGTATTGCTCAAGTAGTGATGGACCTATTTTTGAGCATGGTTTTGCAGCAGGGATACATAAAGACGCAAAGCCTCTGTTCGGTGGCATTAGGGGAAGAAACACAGATGAAAACGATTGAGCCTGCGCCAAAACCTAAAGAATGGTCTTGGCAGAAATCAGCAGGGGGCTTTCAGGAAAACAAACCTTATTCACTCACAAAGGAGTCACACCATGAAATATCAGCTTTCTATCACACGCACGATCCTCGTTACCTCGTTAATGCTGCTCCCACTGATTCTACCAGTAGGTACTTTTGGGGGCGAGCCAGAGAAAAAGACGATGGCCTTACAAAGCAAAGGCCTAAAACAACATGCCGTTGAAAGTGTTCGGGATTCCTTGAAGGCGTGCCTGGGCCGCATTCCAGAAGATGCGACTGTCGGACAACTGATGTTAGCAGAACAAAACTGCCAACAAGTCGCCATTGAACGATCAGAGACATCCTTATCTTTCTAAGCGACACCTTGTGCAAATCCCCCCTGCCCTTCCTGCCAGCAGGCAGTTCAAGGCCGGGGGGCACCATAGACGGAATGCATAGAGAGCGCATTGAAGGCAGAGTCGATTGGGAAAAGCCATCAGGCATACATGGGCTAATGGTACAAGGTGGCCCTGGTGATCTGTACCCGCGGCCAAGGGCTCATGAGCAAAGAAACCTGTATGGACCTGAAAGATGAAATGGGGATCTTTACTACCACAGTATTACATTGTTTGATATGGAGGACTTTATGACTCAAGAACAGTTCATGGGATCTTGGAAAAATATAAAAGCGCCGTTGAAAGGTAAATGGGACAACTTCACCGACGAAGATTTGCTTCAAATTGATGGGAATATGGTGAGATTTAATGAGGTCTTAGATTTCCGTTACGCTGAGCAAAAAGAAGCGGTGATGACGTGGACTAATCGTCATTACTGTCATATAAGTGGAAATTATGCTGGCTATGATTATCCCGCAAAGGTGGAGGGTAACTTACCCCCAAATGAGTGAAAAATACATTGCCTTCTGGCGTATTGGCTGAACAAGTCTATCCTGTCAGTGGGGCACTCCTTTGTATTTCCCCGCTGACGTGGAGTCATGCTGCCTTCGTCTGGACAGTCCTGCGATACGCTGAAAAAGCCAAGTCGCTAATGAACTAACGGCCATTTTTAGCACACGAAGACATGAGTGCTCGGAGCCGTATTACTTTGACTGCTGTGAGATTGAAAAGGTCCTGAATGGCTTACTGAACACGCCTCCGTTACAAACCGTAATACCCGTGTACGTTGCTTTACATTGAGTTGACGACTTCTCCACATTAAGTAGATTTCCATGGCCACCAAACGAACCGCATCGTTCAACCCCAAAACCTTCCTGACACAAGTTGGAGACGGCAAAACTATCATACAATGCCGAAAGAAGAATCACATCCTCTATCCACAAGGCGACAAGGCGAATGCCGTGTTCTATATTCTGGAAGGCCAAGTCTCACTCACCGTGGTCTCGAAACGCGGCAAAGAGGCCATCGTGGCCATCCTGTCGCCAGCTTCCTTCTTTGGTGAAGCCTGCCTCACTGGACAAGTGTTACGCTTAGAGGCGGCGACTGCGGTGGGTGCCGCAAAGATCGTGCGCATTAGCAAAGCCGTCATGATCAACATGCTCCACGACGAACCCGCTTTCTCAGAGGTGTTTCTCACCCATCTCTTGGCTCGCAACATACGCACCCAAGAGGATTTAGTGGATCAACTCTTTAATTCCAGCGAGAAGCGGCTCGCTCGTGTCCTCCTGTTAATGGCCCAATTTGGCAAAGAAGGGAAACCGGAAGCGGTCATTGCGAAGGTGAGTCAGGAAAAACTCGCGGAGATGGTCGGGACGACGCGCTCCCGCGTCAGTTTCTTCATGAATAAGTTCCGAAAACTGGGCTTCATTGAATATAACGGTGATTCGCACAATGGGTTACACGTGCACAGTTCCCTCCTCAATGTCGTCCTTCACGACTAGATTCCCCTCACATTTTCACTCCATCCTCTTGGTGGCCTTGGACCGGACTGCGTCTACCAGTGCCACCGGTTCAAACCTCAATACTGAGCAATTTTGACCAGACTTGCTTAGATAGGGGGGGTAGAATTTCAAAAGTTCGCTTCAACATGGCTACATCATAGAATTATTTCTGACCTCCCCTCGGGTTGGAATGCCGCATCTCTCGTTCTTACCCTTCAGCCTAATGTCGGGTTCGATCGGTTGTCTGTACAAAGAAAACAGGCATAAAACGTCCCTCTTAGGTGTAAGGAGAGTATTGATGGAAATTGGGTATGAGTTAAGAGAGACTTCTGAAAAAGGAGAAGGGATTTACGCCACTCAATCGTATAAGGTCGGTGATACCGTGATGATTGGAGTCATTAAGGAAGTGTTGACTGGCAATCACTCACATGCTTCCCAGATCGATGAGCATACGCATGTTCTTCACGCCGGTCTCATTAGTAAAGTGAACCATTGCTGCGAACCCAATTGCGGTATTCATGTCAACGAAACAGGCGCCCATGATTTTGTGGCGATGAGGGATATCGGCATCAATGAAGAAGCCACTTTTGATTATGCCATGAGAAACTATAGCATCGACCATTTCCCGAAAGTTTGCATGTGTGGCGCCAAGAACTGTCGAGGAAAAATTACGGGTTGGAAAGATTTAACACACGAACAGAAAAAGACCTATCAAGGTTTTGTTGCTCCGTACCTCCTTGATTTGGATGCTCAGCAAATTCTGAGGACCACTCCGCAATCAAATATTGGGAATGAGAGATCAAGATCAGACGTTCTCCAGACGAGTTCCTCAGCCTCCTGATGGGGTTATTCCGCCTTTGTTTGGAAGGTTTTACGACACGAACAACAATCAAATCGCTTAATCGACGGTATTGAATGAAAATTTCGGGTCAAATCTGTTTGTACGAATAGATCATTCTCCCAGATCCTCGAATTGCAACAGACGGCAGAAAGACCGACAAGCAAAACTCATAACGACAGATTTGACCCGCACTCTAGGTCTTGATGAAACGGCGTGGCGAATAACTTCAAAAAGTAAACGATGACGTTGATAGCTGAGAGGTTTTCTTGTTCATGCTGCCCAGGCAGCTAAGGACAACTAAAATTGACAATGCCGAAGGAAAAACGAACGCAAGCAAGAGTTGGGTATGTTTGTCCTCATCACGACAGTCGACAAATAACCGAATTGTGATGTCTTATTGGCCAGAAATCTCACCAATGACGATGGTAAACCCTTTGACTTCACTGCTGTTAGCGTATACTGTGGACACGACGTATGAATCCACGTTGACATCCTATCCCTCGCACTTCCCTCATTTCTTTGTGCGTCTGATTCCTTCTGTCTGCGCTCGCTACGCCTAACTTCTTCTCAGCAATCGCTGCCCTATTGTTTTGTCGATTGTCACGCTAGCCGGCAGGCCTGGGGTTTTGAGAAGAGACTCTTCCTGACCCTCAAGGTGTAAGAATGGAGCTTGAAGCCCTTGGACCCTCTCGAGATCCTATTGAGATTAATGTTTCTATTTGTGGATCGCGAAGTTTACGTGACCTGTAAAGAACAACCGCTAGGTTTTTTATGGAGTAGGACATCATGAATTTCGGGTCAAATCCGTTTGTACGAATAGATCATTCTCTCAGATTCTCGAAGTGCGACAGACGACAGGCAGACCGACAAGTAAAACTCCTCACAACAGATTTGACTCGTACTTTACGGGAGACCTAACGATGCTCTATTCCAGGAATATCACTCAGCCCACTCAAGTCACGACAGCTCTTTTGCTTGCTGCGGGTTCGGGAACCCGCCTGCAACCATTAACCTTGGATGCTCCCAAATGTCTCACAGAGCTTGGCGGCATTCCTATCCTCGAGCGGCTCGTCAATAATCTGCGGATACAGGGATTTAAACGCTTGGTCGTCGTCATCGGATATTTGGGTGATCGTATCCAGGAATTTCTGCAACAATTCGCAGGTGATATGCAGATTGATTACGTCGTCAATCCCGTTTACCGAACAACGAATAATATCTACTCTCTCTGGCTGGCTCGGCAGCAGATCTGGGAGTCGTTTTTGTTGGTGGAAAGTGACGTGATTTTTGAGGCCAATATGTTAGACGACATGCTCCAACCTGACAAGATCGCGATTTCCAGGGTACGACCTTGGATGAACGGCACCACGGTTGTACTTGGGGCCAACAAGCGAGTAACAGCTTTTCACCTGTGTGCCGTTCGCAATAGTAACGCCCCACAGTACAAAACGGTCAATCTCTACAGTATATCCCTTCATTCATGGAACAAGATTGAGGAACGGTTAAGCCGTTATGTTTCGGAGGATCGACTTGGTGAGTATTACGAGGTCGTCTTAGCCGAGATGGTCGCTGACGGCACACTCTGTTTCGACGCGGTCTTCTTCGATGCAGATCACTGGTATGAGATCGATACCATGGCAGATTTGCACGCAGCAGAGATTCTGTTGACTCAATCGCATCCCACCGCCCAGGGCCCGCTGAGAGATATCGAACCGGCGGCGAATCTTGCCTGAGATCAATCCCACCTCCGTCAATCAGTACTGGGAAAACGCCAAACCTTCGATCCTCGGGCCCTACATGATGGATGGCTTCGGCTTTCCAATCAGTGCGGGTGATTTTCGTTTCCGAGGAGAAACCAAAATCGTCCACCGTCTACTTTCCAACGAAACACGACAAGGTACAGTTCTGGATCTTGGCAGTGGTGTCGGGTATTGGGCTGAGGAATTCGCCCGCCGCTTCTCCCGAGTGGTCGCGGTCGAAGGAAGCCTCCCGCTCTATCAAGCCCTGAGAGACCGATGCGCTCCGTATTCTAATATCGGCACCATACATGGTGACGTGTTATCGTTCGTACCCGATGGCCCCTATAGCCTGATCTTCTTCGGTGGCCTACTCATGTACCTTAATGAACATGACGTGATTGATCTGTTACAAAAAATGATCCCATGCCTTGAGCCAGGTGGAATGATCCTCTGTCGAGAGTCAACGGTTCAGGGCGAGACGGTGACACTTACTGGCAATTATTCTGTTGTCTATCGTTCGGTGTCTGACTATACACGTATCTTCACACAATGCGGATTGTCGCTCGAGAACCTTGAAAGAAATGAAGCCTACATTTTCACACAAATGGGATGTGAGATAATCGAAAAATGGAAGCGAATCGTCCCCGAATCGTTTCATGCCCTCCGCCTCATAGGCGGCCTCACCTACTGGGGGATGCGGGGGGGGACTCACTGGATTACACGTCTGCCTCAGGCCCTCGGAATATCATTCCCATCTCTAGAAAATCACTTTTTTGTACTCAAATCCGGCCCCCCTTGTTCATGAGGAAAGCATACCAACGCCTGAAGTAAGATGGAAAAACCTCAAAAAAACTTTCTCTACAGAAACCTCGCGAATATTGCCTCGATCATCGGTGTGCTACCGCTGATACTACTCTTCCTGGAGGATGGGTATCGTTATCTGATCCCGTTGATTATTTTTAACAATGTGATGGATGACTTAGACGGCATTCTGGCAGCCAAATTACATATCCGCAGTCGGTTTGGTGCCGATCTTGATAATGTCTGTGATGCCGTAGCCCATGGGGTGTTAGTCCTGGCAGTCGGTGCACATGTCGGGGGACTGGTTTTAGGGATGAGTATGATCGCGGCGACGTCAATTATTCTTCGTGCCACCTCACGGGTTAATCCAGATGCGGTGTCTGGCGTAGGCTCCCCAACCAATGAACTCATGCGCCACATGCTGTTCGTCCTTTTGTTGACCCATATGTACGATGTGGACCCTGGACTCTATCTGATTCTCATATTCCTCTTGCATTCGATCACCATGACTTTTCCAATCAAGTTACCCATCCTTATTCGAGCGTTGGCAAAGACCGCCACGGCGACCATTTGTGTGAACCTGGCACTGGTGGCGGCATGGCTCATACCAGCCATCACGCCACTCATCGCCATGGCCTTCATCGGCACCTACTTGTATTCATTCCTGATAGGAGGGACCCAATGGCTACAAGGAACGGGAAAAGAAAACGCTTAGGCTCGTTATAAATACTCATCACGTTACCGCCGTTAAAACAAACTCACTTGAGGGCACCACTAAAAACCAGGATTTTTTAGTGAATGCAAGGAAGCCACACGCGCAAAACCGCCGTGTATGGGCGAATACATAAGGATTTGAGCACGAGGCTGACGCCGCAATTGCGGAGAATGACGGTTTTTAGAGGTGTCCTTGAATAAATTGAGTTGGCGATGGTCATATCGAAGGCTTGGATGCATTGCCACCTCCCCACCACTCCGCAGAAGAAAGAACTGATCAGCATGCGATGCACTTTGATACTGAGCTTTCCTGGAGACAATTGCTCAATTCAAGTAGCATTTGGTGAACTTGGTTTAATGAGGGGTCAATTCTGCTTCCAACTAATACTTAATTACCCAGATACTCGAATCGCGACAGACGACAGAAATTTGAGAAGCTAAGGAACATTCAGTCGGTCTCTCCAATTCCATTTTTTGAGATGTGCGGCCTTCTATCTCTACCTACTGCACAGACCTGTCATTCGCCAGAGATTATGTCATGACTATTCAGCTATAGGTGAAATCGTGGCTCATAATTGTCTACAGCAGCGTTTTCAGCATCGAACTCGAGATTGGAGTAGATAGAGACAGAGATTCGCTGCTTGTTGGGGAAGAATTTGGTAACGACTTCTACCAATCAATTTCCTGAATTTTGAGGATGCAGGGTCTATCAGGGCAGGAGTTTACCTTTGAGAAATGGTTTCTTTCGCGATGCGCGAAATGGCTAAGACTGTAGGATGCTTTAAAGATAGGATAGCATTCAATACATGGAAAATATGACAACTAAACGTGCAAAACTTCAAAGCAAAATATGGCCCTCACAAACCTAATGACCTTATATCCGACGCTATAAATTCGATTTCCTCTCTTAGCTGAGAATCTAGGAGAGAACGAAAGACCTCTCAACAAAATTCTTAACATTCTCGTCCGTCGTGACAAGGATCAGCGTCCAAGGAATATCTTTTGAGCTCAGATTCTGCAGAAGGGACTCCCGAATATGATTGGGAATTTCATGCATCCCTCCATCTAAGATTAAGAGAGGAGGGCGAGTGATAATAGCTCTCGCCAACAATATTCGTAATCGTTGACTCGGCGTAAAATCTTTCCCGCGTTCCTTCACTATCGTCTCTACCCCATTAGGAAATTCTTCAAGTTCCTTATCCAATTGCGTCAGATTAAAGGCCCACAACATATCCTCTGACTGGAGGCCCGGTCGACCCACCATAATATTGTCAGCGACCGATCCTTCAAATAAGCTCAAATCCCGCCCAAAGACAATAGCTCGCTGAGCATTAAGCTGTTCACGGGAAAGGGTTTTCAGGTCAACCCCATTATATCGCACGACCCCCGTGTGAGGCCGATGGAGCCCCGCTAACACTAATGACATACGATGGCGCACTGATTCCGTTGAACAGACTAACGCCACTTTTTCTCCTGGCAACACGTCAACATTGGCTGTTATTTGATGCTGCAGTGACTCACTGGCCCAACTCATCTGACTGCACGTCAGATGCAGTCCAGCGGGGTCGGATGGGTGTATAGCGAAGTCTGACTCTTCGGAGATGGTGTCTTTGGGGAGAGAAAACAAATGATCCAATTCTGTTAAGGCCGTAAAAAAATAATACATCACATACGTTCTTTTGACCACCGAATCAAGCTTGAGAAGTAAACTTGCGACGATGACTTCTGCCGCAACGAGTTGTCCCAAGGTTAATTCCCCTTGACTCAGTAACCATCCAGCCGTCCCTAGTAACCCCGCGTGCAACACAACTTGAAGGACAAGTGAGCCCATATATTGCCGAAGTAAGACACGGAAGCGAGATTGCCGAGCGTACACATAGTTCGTGGCGAGCTTATCAGCATGCTGTAAAATGAACGCTGAACTGCTGGTGGCTTTAAATTGCAACAGATTATCGGCCACCTCTTGAAGCCAATGAAACACTGCATATTTTGCCTCAGACATATGAAGCGTGGTCCGAAGTCCACCTTTGCCTAAGACCGTGATCAGTATCACTGACCCGACGAGGACCACATCAAAAATCACAAAATAGGGATGATAGAACGCTAAAAGAGTCATGCCGATTAGACCACCGATTAACACATTCGTGAGATCCACAAAAAGGCTCGATAAGGCTCGTTGCAGAAAGACCGTTTCAAAAAACCGACTGATCGAATCAGACGGAAACGCGGTTTCGTTAAAACGCGGCAACACTCGTGCAATGGCAAGCGTGACACGGACGAAGATCCGTCGTTCAAGCATATCCGTCGCATAGAATTGTAAGACTCGAAAAACCCCTACAACCAATAAAATGACGGCCATGATCCCCACAATAGTGACCACCATTACCGGAGAAACGGCAAACGCAAACGTGTTCACCAATTCTTGTACGGTCAGGGGAATAATGAGGGAAAAGATCCCGACCGCAACGGCGTAGGTGAGTATGATCAGGAGAAGAGATCGCTCTTGCCGGAAGAAGAGACCCAGTCGGTCAAGTGTCTCTCTCAAAAGTGGAAGACGTTGACTCATGAAGTTCCTGCGGTCTGGTCTGTTTCCTCTGGGAGTTCTGAGCCATCAACCCACCCGCCAATTGCCCATTGATAGAGTCCCAGAGCTTTCTGATAGTCGGCCATAGCCGTCAGCCATCCCTCTGCTGCCTGAAGGACATTCCGTTCACGAAGATTGACAAAGAGTAAACTCGTGGCACCCATTCTAAATCGAGTCCGTTCGCCCTTTTCTAATTCTTTCGCCAATTGAAAGGCTTCCTCGGAAACCTGAATCCGTTCATGAGATCGTGTGATCGCTGATTGAGCATTGGCCACATCCATGGAAACTTGTTGACGACGGTAATGCTGTAGAAGCTTGAGACGGTGAGCCTTCCCTTCAATCTGTAATTGATCTCCACGTGCCTCGCGCTGTAAAAAAGGGAAACTCAACTGAACGCCAAATCGATACCCAAGACCCAACACAAATTCCCCTGGCTTCCTGGTGGGCTGAGCCTCTGCGGTCAAATTGGGAAGAAAATTATTTTCCGCAACCTCCAAGTCGATATGATTGAACTCGGCTTCCAACTTCACGAGTTGGATTTCTGGACGAATAGTTAATGCACGCTGTTTCTCATGCTCGTCTGAGTTAAATTTGACGACTGAGTCGATAGATGGAAATGGGGGCGCCATGACTTGTTCAGGAACAACTAAATCAGTGTCTTCCCATAAAAATAAGGCAAGTTTATATTGCTCTTGCTCAACCAGTCGTTCAGCTTTAATCAGCCCATTCCGTCGTCGTTGCACTTCTTGGCTAGCCTCAATGACATCAAACTGTGCTCTGGCTCCTTCTTTGGCTTGTTTGGTCAATTGGCCAACGCGTGCCTCGGCAACAACGACGGCCTTTTTTTGGATAGTCATAAATTTCCACGCTGCGACCCAATTCCAATATTGAGACGCGGCTCCAAGATACAAATCTTGTCTTGTTTGTTGAATCTCTAACTCGGCCTGTCTATCAGCTAAAGAAGATTTTTGTAATTCAGCATGATCAGGGTTCGTCATGAATCCACGAAGGAGTGGTAACGCAATGCCTAACAGAGGCTGATTTGAAGTGTTAATGCCTAAATCTGCCACTTCAACATCCCCTAATCCAGCCCGAAATCCTACAAACCCTTGGACTCCCCAAGGATGACGCATCTCGACAAACGTATCATTGAACCCCACGCTAGTCGTCTTATCATCTTTCACAAGACGTTCCAATTCCCAATCATTCACCAGTTTTGGTTCAAATTTCCCCAGGGCCGAAAGCAATTTCCCTCGAGCGACCATCTTCTGCGTTTGACTTCCCCGAAGGAGGGGATGGCTTCCTTCTACTCGCTCCAATACAGCTTGAAGGGTGAGCACAGACGTCTGGGGAGTTGATTCCGCTGGCCGGACGACTACGTCACTCCCCCACAGCGGCGTGACAATAGAGGCGACAAGGCTCGCAACACAGACAAATGTTAGAACCTTCATGATGTCTCCACTTCTAGAGTGCTCCAATGAATCGAATGAAGGGCTTGATACACCCTCACAGTTACTTCCCCGGTCTTCCCGCTTTGGGTAATAACACATCAGTCAAGCGTATTTCGCCAGACTCATAGTCAGCGGGAAACAAGTTAACCCTTCGCCATATTTCATACCACAATGGCACACGATTTAAGATGACCCATCCCATCACTTGCGTCCCTTGTCGCACATGTTCCTGAGGCGGCCAGCTTCGTCTTGCAGAGTCAGGGATAACCCAGAACCGAAATTTCCCATTGGCCGAAGCCGATTGATCCACGACTTGTATCAGGCCATCATAGGTTCCGGCCATTAATTCCGGCCAGGCAGGCAGGGGAATGGCGGGAACGCCATGAAAGAGCAAACGAACCGAACGGCCTGGTCTTAAGAGAGGCGCATCAATTGAATTCGCCCACATTTCAACGGCTGGATTCGCTTGGCCAGGGACAATAGTGAACAACAGGTCTCCGGGATGGACAATTTCCCCCGGACCAATCCGATTGAGACGGACTACGGTGCCATCAAGTGGTGCGACGACACGACTGGCAACGCGACGCTGAAGAGCATTGGATCGAGTCAACTCTACATCAGCAATCTCTTTCGAAGCTTTGGCGGCCTCACCGAGCATAGCCGCTCGTTGAGACCTTGTCTCCAAGAGACGCTGAACTAATTCGGCATCAATATGTTCACGATTATGCATCAACGCTTGCTGTGCCTGTTGCACTTCTCGCAGAGCGGCTTCAGCCGCTTTGACCTGCGCGTCAGCGGCAATCATCGATTGAGTGGCCAGTTCTAAATCTCGTCGAGAAAGTAGCCCATCGGCTTCCAGCACGCGTGATCGTTCTAAGTTTAAAACAGCCATTTCTTCATCCCCCTCAGCGGCTGCCACTCGTTGATCTGCACTTTGCACCTTATGCTCGGCTTCGGACACTCTGGCCTTGGCCGATGACGTGGCAGCTTGTGTCAACGTCGACATTTCTTTGAGTTGCTCGTCAAGAATATTAGCCCCCTCCATAGCCGCCTGACGCCGCTCCTCTAAAGCTTGACGAGATTGATTCAAGCGTTCTACGAGATCCTGCGCCAAGAATTTGGGATTCACATCTTCTAGTTCGAGAATCAACTCCCCCTTTTTTACGGTCACCCCTTCATCCACATGCCAGCTTCGAATGCTGCCATTAATCTGTGCATGGATTTCTTGCGGTCGTTCTGTGGGAGAATAGGCTGACAGTTGCCCCTGAACGGTGACGGTCTGCGTCCATGGCACAAAACTCACGATTGCAGCAAAAATGATAAACATTATGAGAGCTAAACGTGACCAAAAACGCAAACGTGGAGGTATTCTGACTAATGATCGAGATTGTAAGGGTTTGGTATCAGAGGGTAATGGGAGCGACAATGAACCTGGAACTTCCTCTGACTCCATTCGTTCATGTGCTTTCGGCTTTGGGTAAAAATTTAACATTGGCCAACTTATCTCTTATGAATCATGCAGAAAAATGACAGCCCCGTAGAAAGACAGAAAGGATCAAGACAAAATCAGTGATGGTTTTACAACAGAATCAACGCCAGCTCACTGAAGTATTATAGCTGACATCTACGAAATTTCTATTAATTCGGTGCTTGATCCATAAAAGGAAAAATAATACAGATTTTTTTGTATACTTTTTTCTTCAATCGCGCACCCAACCTTTTGTATGGGAGAACAGAACGATCAGGTCATCGGTTGTAAAGCCATGGGAATGACATCGCGTTTCCTTTAACAGTTTCCAGAAACCCCATAGGATTATATTTTTCTTCTTGAATTTCGTCTCCGGCTTCACGCGATATGCCTGATTCTTGCGTCAAAGATTGCAATCTTTTCACCTCATCGCGGTGCCATGAAATCTGATCCTTCAATTGATTGATTTCTTCTTGCCATTCGCCAATAAGTCGCTTCCACCCTCTACGTTTAATCCCTAGTCGATCTCGAGACGGCTTTCGGTTGTGCGAGATAATTCGGGCTTCTACCCTTTGGATTTTTTCTTCCAACATCGTAGCTCTTGCTTCCTGATCCTTAATGATGGCTCGGTGAGAATCCACTGAATAGAGAGTCTGCACTCCTCCGCTATTTCTTTCAGGTAAGCTCTCTTTCCATGAGCAACCTACCAAAGGGAGTCCAAAGCTTAAAAGATAACAAGCCATGGTAAAAGCGATTATCTTCATCGCCATACTCAACTTTCATGAAAAGTTTTGACCCTTTCGGATTGAGCTTCTCAGATCAATCTCATTTCTTTACAATATAGTTATAATATTGTATAAGACAAATAAAAAATTTCGTGCTAATTCATTTATTAATTAAATGTAAAGGTCGTACCAATGGACTGGCTGAATTACCATCATTTGCACTACTTTTGGGTGATTGCCCGAGAAGGTTCCATTAAGCAGGCATGCGAGGTGCTTTCTCTCTCGCAACCAGCATTGAGTGCTCAACTGGCGACCCTTGAGAATGCTATTGGGGAGAAATTGTTTTCCCGGATTGGACGGAAACTTGTACTGACGGATATCGGACAAGAGGCTTATCGGTATGCGGAAGAAATTTTTACTCTCGGGCAGGAATTGACCAATACCTTGAAGGGGAGGCAATCTTCTCAACCCGTTCGCCTGGTCGTCGGGATCGCGGAAGTAGTCCCCAAAATGGTGGCCTATAAACTTTTGAAAGCTGCGTTCAAGGAATTTGAGCACATTAAGATCATTTGTTGGGAAGGACGATTAGAACGGCTTCTGGGTGAACTCGCACTTCATACCCTGGATATTGTCTTAACAGATTCCCCTGTACCTGCCACCGTCAGTATCAAAGCTCATAGTCATTTACTCGGAGAAACCGGAGTCACAATCTTTGGGACGGAACCGTTAGCGCGCCAATATCGACGAAGGTTTCCCCAATCACTGGATGGCGCACGATTTCTTTTGCCAACAAACAACTCAGTGCTTAGACGGGGGCTGGATGAATGGTTCCGAAAAAACGAGATCAATCCGTTAATAGTCGGCGAGTTTGAAGATGGGGCGACGATGAAAGCGTTTGGACAAGAAGGGCACGGACTATTCCCAGGATCCGCCGTTGTTGCGAAGGAAATTTCTCGCCAATACCAAGTGCGTACCGTTGGCCACATCGCAGGCCTCACAGAACGCTTTTATGGCATTACCGTAGATCGACGGATTAAACATCCTGCCGTTTTGGCTATTTCGACGTCTGCTAAGGAAAGCGTCTTTTCATAATCAGGGCAATCAATCTAGTAAAAACTAAATACTCCCCCTATTGTCGTGTGGTTCGATCATGAATATTGAAAACCTTTCCATTGCCCTCAGCTGCTATACACTCCTTACCTCTCAGTCAGTCCTTCCTTCTCATCTCTAATACCCTTACTAAATCTCTCTGTCAGAAAGGTTCTCTCTTGATCCCAACAGCCTTTATGGTCAGATGCCCTGAATAAAATGGCTTCATGTTAGATTACGAATTTGAATGAAGATAGGCTCGAAGGATATCGCGTCTGGCTATGATGCCTACCAACTTTCCTGCGGTATCGACTACGGGCACACGTATCAGGTGGTTATTTTGTAAGATCTCAATGGTCGTACACACATTCACATCTTCTGTGATGGAGACAGGATTATTCGTCATAATATCTTGGGCGGTAATGTCCACAAGATCCCTTCCTTTACGAATAGCGTTTAAGAGATCAAATTCGGAGACAATGCCTATAAGGCGCATTGCATGATCAACAATGGGGACTGATCCAAAACCCTCCATCAGAAGTGAGGCGATCAGGTCGGCGCTCGCCTCTGGCTCTTCAGATCGAACCGTCGCCTCCATCACGCGGCTGACAGGGAGGAAACGAAGTTTGTTTACTCTAAGGGCTGCTTGAGTCTCTTTATTAATTGACATAATACCTCCAATAATGAAAAAGGACATAAGACCTCTCTATCTCAACCTACTACCTGCATGCTGCATTCTCTCTTTTTTAGTCGTCCATTCCTTGGAAGTCGTTTCATCTTCCTAACATTTTTATCCATGCAGTTTGTTATAGGCATCGAGGGCCGCGACTTTATAACACTCCGCTAAGGTGGGATAGTTAAAGACCGTCTTCATAAAATAATCCAGCCCTCCCCCTAAACCCATGACGGCTTGCCCCACATGAATCAATTCGGTGGCTCCTGTGCCAATCGCATGAACGCCCAATAGACGATAATCGTCGCGCTGGAATAACATTTTAAGCAATCCAGTATGGTCACCCATGATGGCACCACGTGCAATTTCCCTGTACCGTGCCAGTCCAGTCTCATAAGGCACTTTATTCTGAGTTAACTCTTGTTCGGTTTTTCCGACCATGGAGAGCTCCGGAATAGAATAGATCCCAATAGGAAAATGCGCGACCATCGGATGAGCGGGAGAATCGAAAGCAAAGCAGGCCGCCAGTCGTCCTTGCTCGGACGACGTAGCTGCTAAACTGGGATATCCAATCACATCGCCAGCGGCATAGATATGAGGCACCGTCGTTTGGAATTGTTCATCGACTGTAAGCCGGCCTCTCTCATCCACCTCCAATCCCACCGCTTTTAAATTGAGTGTTTCCGTTGCTCCTAAACGCCCTATAGAATAGAGGACTAAGTCCGAAAGCAACCGCTTGCCTGATTCAAGATGAACAATCGCGCGCGTCCGGGGGCCGGAAGAAATTTCAAGTCGTTCGACGCTTTCATTCAAGCGAAACAACACATCTTTATTGCGCATTTGGTGAATCAGTTCATCGACAATTTCCGAATCGATAAACTCCAGGGGCCGGTCACGCTTGTCGACGACCGTCACTTCAACACCTAAACCTGCAAACATGGAAGCATATTCCATCCCAATCACTCCTGCCCCAACTACGGTCATAGATTGAGGTAACTGCTTCAGGCTTAACACTCCGTCACTATTGATCACCAGTGTGCCATCCGTTGGGACTCCAGGTGGAGGAGTCGGAATAGTGCCCACTGCAATAAGAAACTTGTTTGAAGTGATCTGTTGACCTGCGTACTCATCCATGATGGCAATGATGTGCGGACCAAGGAAGGATGCGTCTCCTCGGATCGTGGCGACATCGTTTCTCAAGAGTTGATCCTCTTGTACCTCGCCCTCATGCCGCATAACCTCTTTCACTCGAGAAAGGAGAAGGCTGGCCGTCGGGCGCTCAGATAGGACCGGCCTATTATGCTGCAACCCATCTTGGCCACAAGAGAAGGCCAAGACCGCCTCCCGAAATGTCTTACTCGGAATTGTGCCCGTGTCAAGGCAGGCTCCACCCACCACCCGGCTTTTTTCGATGACCGCGACTTTTTTGCCGAGTTTTGCAGCTTGGATCGCAGCCCGCTGTCCGGCTGGGCCGCTCCCGATACACACCAAATCGTACTGATACTTATTCTTAAGAGACATGTTCATCTATTCCATTCCGACAAATGGTTCATATGGATTCCGCATCGCGACCCACTCTGATCGATCATTCTTCTACTCCTCATTACAGACACTCACTTCATCCCGCCAATTTCCTGACCCGTATTCACCGCATTCCTGTGGATATGGTGACTGGGATGATTGGAGGCGAAGGTATCCATTGGAAAGCATGATGCTCTCCCGATGTCCCTCAGTGTATCCGCAATTCGCTCGGGTCTTCCCCAATCACTCCATAAGACGTCTCGCATTTCCATCACTCCCAAATGGTCGATGGCTTGCTCTAATAAATCAGACGAAAAGTTGTGAAACGGCATGTTTTCATACAGCACATCCAGCATCGCGCTTTCTCGTTGAGTCCCAATCGCATCCCCTAAAGTTGTGAACCGCTCCATGAGGTGAGGAAAGCTTTTCCATCCCACATCCCATAGGGTTTTCAATTTGGTGACGACAACCATGGTATTCCACAGCCACGGGCTTTCCGATGATTCCCATATCGGAGCGGAAGAAGGTTTTTCCTGAAAGGACCCCACGGACCATAGAGGACTATCATTCGCCGATCCAAGTCTGGTTCGTTTTTCCATCCACCCATAATCTAATTCCGTCTCCGTCGGTGCCGCCCCTAATAGGATGATTCGATCGGTCCAGTGCTCGGTGGCGCGTACCGCAGCCTCGACGTGTTTCATAAACACTTCTTCAGGGTAGATGAAGTGATCTGAGGGATATACGATCACCGTGGCCTCAGGGTTCCACGAACGGACATACGTCAATGGCAAAAACACGCCTGCTGCAGTATTTCGATTCTTCGGCTGAAAAACGAATCGTCCCGCCGTAACTGACTGCGTCTCAGGCCAAACAAAGGTCTGATGGGTGGGGGCTAGAACCGTCACCTTTTGAAACGGTTGTGTAAGGAGATCGGCTCGATCCCATGTATGTTGCAACATCGAACGAGTTCCCACAAAGGTACAATATTGTTTAGGGATGTGGCGGCCTAACCACTGCTCGATATGAGGCCGCATCCGTTGCCCTTCTCCGCCCGATAATATGATGGACCACAGTGAACTTGAGAGAGATGAATGATTATTAAAAGATCCCATCGTCTTGCCTTTCGTCATATTCGAATGTCGTGATGGCCACTGGAGGTTCCTACGGAGTGCCAATCATTTAGGCTATTAATTCACCCACCATGCCAAAACTCATCTTGCATCAGGTCATAGTGATTCATCAGAGGAGTATTAGCAAACGCGACAGAACTCTGGCTGAGAAAGATGTCTGCTGCCATAATTGCTTGGATCTTCATGATCGACCTCCACTCGGTTTAAGATGTAGTAAAGTAGGAAGTTGCATACCTTCCTGTTCTCTCGCCTGGATGCGCTCGTCCAGGGTCCAACGGCAACATCGTCATGTTTCCAAGTTCTCAAGCTGGCCTCTTCTTTTCTTGTCATCATTTTATTTCTCAATGAACGCTATGAATATATTAAAAGCAGCTTTCAAGCCTTTTCTAACGGTACAGTACTGGATGCTTTCCCCACGCCCTCTTGTTGAGAATGTGTATTGTTAAGTTGGACGATTTGCGCTCGAAGCTCCTGCACCTCTTTCTGGTAGTCCCTCTTAAGGATTTCCCAGCCACTTAGCCTAAACTCATGTGGATCAAAGTATTCTTTCTTATTAAATACTACGATCCGTTTTTGTAAGTTCATAATTTTTTCTTCTAATATCGCGATTCGAGATTCAGGATTTTCAAGAACCGGGGCATGATGGCCCATTGAATCTAATGGTTTAGATTTGCCTAGCCTTTCATCATGGAAGCTTTCAGTTGAGGCGCATCCTGTCAACGCCAGTCCTATTCCCAGAATAAAGGCTCCTAAAAGAGCATTTTTGGTTTTCATCTGACTCTCCGTTTTTCATTAGGCTTTTTGCCGCTCTCAAAATTAGTCTCTACCTGTGATCTCATCAACCTCTTATGGTTTACTATATAAGCATTCCTATACATAATACTAATATATAATAATTACTCTATACATTTATATTATTGATACTTAGACGAAGACCAAAGAGCTAGAACAACAACGACAACTTACCTAAGATCTTGATGATTACGAAAGAAGAGTTCGTTAACCAAGCTTGGGCTGAAGAAAAAATTTCGCTCGACCAAGAATCGACCAAACGACCAGTAAAAATATGAGGCTGATCAAACTTTTCGTCTGGCAGAGAGCATCATGGAAGTTGCACGCACAATAGTCGTAGCAATACTCTTGAAACTCCATTTCAGAGTTTAGGCCAATCAAAAGCGTTTTCAGTGAAGGGTAAATAATTGACAGAGAAAACCGTTGTATTGCTAACGAGTTTTTTGGTCCTAAGAAAATGATACAATGCTCTTAGCAACAAAAACTTATTTCATTTACCCAAAAGCGGAGGGCTAATATGAAAATCGTAATTCTTGTCATATCTATGGGGGTGATAATGTCTGTTTATGGGACGGAAGCAAAAGCAGGAGAGAATGCGCTGTCACGGTGCCAACAGCTCGCACATGATTATGCAGAAAATCCGGAGTCCCTAAAAGCGAGTCGCTTAAAACAACTCCAATATTGCATTAATCAATCCTTGGCCAAACGTGAAACGACCGATCCACCAACGATGCTCAAAGGAACAATTATTGAACCTCTAGCACCCTCGGCAGGCTCCTCTTTTCCTGCCTCACCGGACCTTCAAAGCGACGATAGAAATTAAAAACTATTAGACGGATATGGTTCGTAGAGAAAAAGAGAAGATATGTAGGAAAAATGTTTAAGGCGCAAGAATCTCCTGCTTACTGATTCCTTTTCACCCATAACTCAATAGTTGCGACTCCAAGATCGCTTATTGTTCTATCCAATAATATTTCAGATAAGAATTCGATTTCAGGACGTTTTTCTCACTTGCAGTTTTTTGTACAAAAAATTGAAACGAGGCCTTTCCCAATTCAGCCATCAGATGCAGCCCCACCTAGCGAGACATGCTGCTCAACTCCATATTTCCTTAAATCTGACGTTCATCCCGATCAATCTACTTCCGGTATTTAGGAGCCTGCACTACATGACATTTCGCGTCATATACCGCATGGCCAGTACGTTTAAGAGGCATCCGGCCATGATATGCACAACCTGGACCGGCCTCCAGCCGGCTGAACGTTTCCTCCCGCCCAAAGGGCGGGGCTTCCACCTTCGTTTTAGTCAATTTCAAGTTATTGAAGAAGGCCTTCCTGCTATAAGAAGAAGGGAAAGCCGCTAAGGTTTCTTGGCATCACTTATTTTCTGATTATCAAGATTCAGGATTCCACACCGACCGGTGAGAGTGCGGTGGGGATTGCTCCTCTGGCTCCATCGTGCCACTTGCCAGACAACTTCATCACAGCCTGCTCAAGAGCTTCATGCAATGCCACCATTCTAAGCGTTTCAACTGCCCTATCTTCCTCAGGATAAATCGGATCGATCATGGCAGACCCTCGCACTCTCGGATACCGGTTGGAGGCCAGCGGAACGTCCAACTGTTCCAGTGTGGCATAGGAAGTTCCCTCTGACTGAAGTAGTAATTTCCCAGACTTCAGATCCAGCAAGCCTAACTCCACCATAGCGTAATTTTCAGTTTGATAACCGTTTATCATGCTGACTTCCGGAAGAAGATCAAACTGAGCTGGAACTCTAACCTCTTGGCTGTATGGCAGGACAACTAAGACTATTTCTATTTGGCTCTTCTCTCCCATTCCCTTAAGGAGAGTAATCTGTTCTCCAGATGGAATTTCATCCACGAGAACGACCTCTTCCATGGAAACGGGAATGAGGCTTTCGATTTCATGATTTACCCTGGCCGAGAACTGAGGCCAGTTGCCTTCAGTAATCCCCAGTGGAGCATCAACGGATTCGGCTTGTAAGACGATTGCCATACCTACAGCCAGCCGGTCTTGAGAGTGGGCCGACAGTTTGCCCTGAATTACTTCAGAACCATGAGGTTCGCTTTCAAAATGTGCCTGAAGACGATGAGGAGAGGGGCCGCTACACCCACTCAGGAGAAGTAATAGAACTATCAACAGTGCCAAGTCTACTAGCACTATCCATAGTATTATCCTTTTACCTGACTGATGATTTACTTTTAGGATTGGGATGATACGCCTCTTATTTTGATCGACTTGATTGTATGTAATCATGGGCGAGTCTCCTTAAAATTAGAGAAATGTTTTGCCCCATTGCATTAAGAGACATCGTGGCGATTAAACAGCCATCTGCCGATTAAAAATGAATTGAGAAGGCGATCAGAGAGGAAATCCACCCTCCCATAATTCCATACTTTTTTATTACTCCTATTCGTCTAATTGTATGATCAATCTTCCTTGTTCTATTCATCGCTTATCATCACATGCATAGCTCATCAGGGCATCGTCCTCATCGATCAGGCCCGTTTTGGATTGAAACCATTCGAATAATTCCTTGATGCTATGCGCGTGATGATCCCTTAGATTAATTTTGGTAAATCTATATTTAATTCCTCTAATGTCTTATATTTTCTCCTCACTTCCTGGACGATCAAATTATTCTTATCGTATTTTAGAAAATTTAGTACCCATACATTTTTTTCAGCTAATCCAATGTCAATTCCATAAGTGAATTGGTGTTTTGTGATATTCGATAGCTCTTGAACAAGAGTCCAATCCACTTCCTCCTCATGAATTCCATTGTCGGCAACTAGAATCCAATCAATTTCACCTTCCTTGGGGTGATTCTTGGTCAAAGTCCAGTCGGCCTCATCCTCCACAGGGACTGGTGGAATGAAATACTCTTTTAGTCCTCCACTGCGTGCCAGAGGAAATGCAATAAACCCTCCAGCCACTAGGACAAGAATCCAGTAATAAAATTTTTGGTTTTTAAAATTCATGTTCATGACACCTCCTTTGTGAGAGGACCAGACTACCCTTCGGGTTGTCTCCGACTTTTTAATCTTTCGATCGCTTTCCATGTTTAAATTTACTAGGATTTTTTCACATAAACAAATAGAATATATATTCTTTATACATAGAATATATGGATACCTGCAATATTTCTTTTTTCTCAGAGGCTGTGCTAGAAAGCACAAAATTTCCTATGATGGCACATAGGACGGAAGCGTTGTAATTTAAAGGATAAAACCCAACGAAAGCTTTTAGCGTTTTTTGCCTTGGAAGTTGTCGCCCGAGCCACAGCGGATTTCCTGGAAATCCAAGCGAGCACAGCCAGGCTGTTTTAAGAAAAGTTCGTGTCATCATTGCGGAGAAACTGGAAGCCGCGGCTTGAGAAGTGCTTGGAGAGGTTGAGTTGGATGAAAGTTATTTCGTCGGGGTACGGAAAGGTAAGCGTGGACGAGAGGCAGCCGGAAACGTACCGGCTTTTGGTATGCTGAACAGAGGGGGGGAAGTCTAGACCCAGAGATAATCGAGGATACGCACACCGGTACCCTGATGAGAATTATCCGCAGGAAAATCAAGCCAGATCGCATTGTGTGCCTTGAGAGTTCTCGTTCGTACAATGTCGTAGATGTCTCAGAATTTAAGCATTACCGGATCAATCATTCAGCAGTGTTTGCAGGGGGGGGGGCAATCATATAAATGGGATTGAAAACTTTTGCAATCAGGCCAAACGGGTGCTACGTAAATAGAATGGCATTCCAGCGAAGCACTTCTACTCGTTCTTAAAAGAGTTAGAATTCCGATTCAATAATGGATCTCATCACCAACAATGAACCGTCCTAAAAAAATGGTGCAGTTTATAAGTTATCTATGACAGCCTCCTCTTTTTTCTATGGTGCGCCCTCGAAACTCCGGGGGCTTTTTAGCCCCCGAGGCTCCGAGCTTCTTTTGGTAAGACTGATTTACCAACCTAATATCGCCTCTTCCACTATCCAATCATATTTCATGTATGACTGACCCGTGTATCCGGTTGAGGATTGACTTACACCCGCCTTCGCGGAATTTTGCGTGTGCACGGCTGGTATTCTAGCCTCCTTTTCTGCCAACAACTGCATGCCTTCGTTACGGTGCCAGTTGGCGAGTTTCATGTTATCCTCAGCTTCCTTCAGTCGCCGATTGATGAGTTTCTGAACACCGGCTTCTTTTATAGCTTCGACCTCGAGAAATGGAAGAATCCTCATTTCTACATGCTCCATGCCCCTGGCTTCGGCCTGTAGGAGGCGAGCTTCTTCTTCATATCGCTTGGCAGCTCCCTGATGGTCACCTGCGGTCCAGGACTCTAACGCAGTCACACCCATTTCAATTGTGTTCTTCGAAGAATGGGTATCTGCGTACCCCACTGAACTGCCAACAAGAAATAGACTGACGAATATGGTGGTTACGATCTTCATGATGGACCTCCAGTCCTTAATGTTGATTCGTGGTTAATCAGGAAGCTGTACATCTTCCCATTTCTCTTCCCTGGGTGAGCTCCTTCAGGGTAAAACAGGAAACATCGTCATGCTTCCAAGTCCTCACAAGCGTGGTCACACGGTTTACTAATCTTCTTCGTCGTCCTCTATGACTTCATCTTTATACGGCTATACGACATCAAAAAACAAAAGGCTACATACTTACTGTCCTGCGAGCGGCGGCACGTTGATCCCCACCCTCTCAAGTCCCATGATGACAGTCAAAGCCGCGGGAGAATGCTGGACGATTTCCTTCTGCACTTCGATTCGACGCAGGTCCACAAACTCTGGAGCTGTGAGACCAAGTGATTCCCGATAGGCTCGGTCGGCGATCCCGCGCTGCCTTTCAGATTTCTCACGCGCTAGTTCCGCCTTTTGGAATTCCACCATCGTGATCTTGCGCTGCTCTTGGATGATAGCCTCCGTCGTCTGCTCAACCACACCTTTTGGAGGAAGAATGCTTCCAACAACGACCCGATTCAACCGCACTGGGACACTCTGCTTCTCAATCAGCTTCGCTTGGAGCTCTCCTGCAATAGCATCCTGCAACTTCGCTCTTATGGTGGGGTCGGTTGTCAATTGAAAAAGTGGGTATTTTTGCACTTCTTCCCGTACGAAGGTACGAAAAGCTTCCTTCACGTTGTTCTGATACCAATTCTGTCCATACCTGGAAATGAGTTCCGAGGAGCGCCCTTCGATGACATTGGCGATCAGAAAGGCATCGAAAGAGACTGGCGCGTTCTCGGCGGAAATAATGTCGAAATGCTCCGAAAATTGAATGGGCCGGATGTCGACATCAATGACTTTCGTCGTTGGCGCGACAATCACCCGACCAGTCTTACTTGGAACAGGATCGACACCACCATGCCCAAAGAAAAACGGCTGTTCGACTAATACCCCTTCGTGTCCTGCGTCGATCGCCACACACCCCGCGCCCATTAGTCCCGCTCCCATCATTAATGCTGCTATAAGTGAGGTCTTCGTGGTCATACGTCCCTCCTTCCCTATTAAAAAAGGCTGAATGAATCAACCGAAATCGTTATTAATACTCATCTCTCTTTCACAATTCACCATAACTAGTCATTCATTGGCTGGCATGCAGGTTGGTCTTCGAGCGCCCATTCACTGTCTGGTTGTTCATAGTCCAGATACCCAACTGCATCGGCCATGACCCCGTTGGCCGTGTGTGGCTGGTCTTCGAGTGCCCATTCACTATCTGGGGCTTCCTCTAACACATACCATTCAACTTGGTTGGATAGAGAAACATCACTGAAACTCGTTGAAGTCTTTTGGGCTAGGGCTGGAACGAGAGAGAACCCAAGACCCAAGACCATGCAAAGAACCGTGAGGCGTACTTTTTGGAAAAGTGTGTATTTCATAATCACCCTCCTTTGGTCAGACGATTCAAAACTTGAAGATGTCGGGCACGTTGCACCATCGCATTGTTCATGCATCTTGGCTCGCTTCTTCATCCACCCGATCCCGCTCCTCCATTTGGGCCTGCAAACGAGCCATCTCCTGCGTGTGGGATGCTATTCCCTCCTGAAGGCCCCTCACTTCCTGCTTCCACGTTCCAATGAGGCTTTTCCACCTGGTACGCCTAAATCCTTTTGGATCTCGATACGGCTTGTGATTGATCGTGGAAATCAGTTCTTCTAACTTCTGAATTTTCCCTTCTACCCACGCTGCGTATTCTTCAAGATGACGGATTGTCTCCACGTGATAGTCCGCTGAATGGATGCTATGAATTTTCGCCAATCTTTCACCATGAAGATCCACATTGGCGGCATATCCTGTTAACGCGAACGCTACCACCAAGATCAAACTCGCTAGAAGAGAAGTTTTACCTTTCATCTCGCCCCCCTTTCTTCAGTAGAAATCTCCTGCCCGGTAGAATTGGTCGCTACATGTAATCTCATCAACCTCCTATGATTTACTGTACAACCATTCTCATTTATATAACTAATAAATAAACTACAACTACTATATTCATTTATTAAATGTTAAAAATTAGATAAATTCAATGTAAACAAGGCCGAACTTTGCGAACGTTTCGTAAATTCCGAAATTACAACCGACAATCAAGCATGTGGATTTTTTCGCTATCAGAACGAGGAGTCCTGAATTGGATTAAGAGAAGGATAATGGCGGAGAAAGATTTATTAGGATGAGCTTGCTGGAAGCACTGCTAGAGATGTTAGGAGATTTTTGCGGTTAACAAAATTTTTGACCAAAGACTTCAACTACAAAAACGAATTATTCTGTTCACCTGAGTCATTGCTATGGCCGAATCCATACCAGACCGCTGATTCATATAATAAGTACAATTTTTCAAGCCACTCGCATTGGGTACGATTCGGTGATGAAATAATTAATCTCACCCAACGAGTGCCATTCATGAAATCGTATCAGCAGTTACGCAAGGAAGAAGGATTTTATATCTGGCAGGCCAGGCAGGAAGGAGCACGCATAAGCACATTACCGAAGCCTAGGCAGGCCTGTCTCCACTATTGCTCGAGAACTCAAATGAAATACCTTTGCCCAGCGTCATTTTTATACCTATCACTGGGCCATGCAAATCTTGAGACATCGGAAACACCATGCCAATCGATATAAGTTTCACAAGCTCATGGATGAGACCGCCTGTGTCGTTCATCAGCTCATTCGTCAATATTTGAGCTCTGAGCAGGTGAGTGGCTATTTGAGCAAGCATCATGGCATTAGCCTCAGCCATGAAATGATTTATCGTTATATTTATCGTGCTGCCATCCGACACGCCCGCCTGAAACAGTTTCTGCGGCAAGGGGGCAAACAGACAAAAAAACGATATAGGTCTGGCGCTCGTGCCTCCTGTATTCCCAACCGCGCCTCGATTACAGAGTGGCCTCAAGAAATGCAAAAGAAAGCACGACTGATCGACTGGAAGTGCGGCACGGTGATTGGCCAAGACAGGAAGGGCGTGCTGGTCACCGTCATGGATCGAGCGTCACTCTACACCTGTTCTTCACGAGTCTTGAGCCGATCCGTTCATGTGGTGAATCAGGCCATCATTCGAATGATGCGCCCTTTCAAAAAGCGGGTGCAAACTCTGACCTTCGATAACGGATCAGAATTGGTGAAGCATGAAACAATTGCGCGAGCCCTGGAGGCCCACACCTACTTAGCCCATCCCTATTCATTATGGGAGCGAGGCATCAATGAGAACAGCAACGACCTCAATAACCGTCCTCGAAAAAACACGAGGATATTGCACCTCCCAGCCAACGATTTCCCCAGCAGTTCGTTCCGCTGATGGAACCATCAATGACACTTACTCCTTGAATACAAATCCTCGTTTACTGGATTCTTCCCCAGAAGGCTTTGCTTCACGCTTCAGAAAACACTGAAAAAATAAGAACCACGATCTTAAAGAAATTGATAAATCTATCATTTATTAATTGGATGTAATTATGAATATTTATGTATTTGTTTATGAGCATAAAGTTCGTTATCTATATAACTATAAAGGAGAGATAGTCCTGAATGCCTCAGGAATCACTTTGCAGGAAGACAGTGATTGAGGTAGTCCGGATTTCGATTGGTGGCAAATAATCCGCCCAAAAGGAGGTGAACTATGAAAGGGATCACGGTTCTTCTGACAAATGTTGCCATAGCAAGTCTCTTAGGGTGCGGACAGATTAACGTACTGCTCCCTAACCTATCCTCTCAGACTGCAGACGAGTGGTCCGCAGAAGAGCATCGGGTAGCTGCCGATCTATTTGAAGAAGAGGCCGCACGGTTGGAAACAAAAATGGCCTACTTAGACCAACGCGTAGAGCGGTTCACCAAGAAACCGTATCTGGAACCGAAGGGATTCAGGCGACAAGGCTGGAAAAGACTAATGGGAACCTATCGTGGGAAAATTGCAGATCTTCGTGAGCAGATCGCTTGGCATCAGCAAGAGGCCGAACGGTTTAATGCGATGCCGCCATCTGACGATATTGAAAAAAGAAAGGAAGGCAAGAAAGGCTAACGAGGGGAAGTTCCTTCCGGGCTAACCTCCCTGTTTATCAAGTCAGATTTTTTCACTGTGGAATTAGGAACCTGGTGAAACGCAAGATCCCCTTCTCAGGGAGAGTATCTCCCCAGGTAAAGGGGCTGTGGAGGAGAACTATCATGCAAAAGAATCAAGTCTGGTCAACATGCATTCTGGTGGTGGATGACAATGACGATATCCGTATGGTGTTAGCCGATCAATTGCTGGCATTGGGATATGAGGTGTGTCTTGCCGCTAATGGCCAAGAAGGGTTAGACATGCTCTCCCTCAGGGAGATAGACGGAATCTTAGTCGATGCCCAGATGCCCGTGATGGATGGGTGGACGATGCTCGAGCAACTCCAGCAGCGGCATTCAGATATCCCCATCATCGTCATGTCAGCAGGCGCTCCTGGGAAGATTGCGCCAAAAGCCAGGGAGTATGGAGCGAAAGGCTATCTTCCCAAGCCTTTTAATTTCTTTCATTTACAGACGACATGTGATCGGGTGTTTGGAGAGACTAACGCTTATTTGATGCCTTACGCCCAAACCCTTTAACTCTAACTTCTGCTAGGGATTTTAGTATGATACAAGGCTCTAGGAAATTATCGTGAAGAGTGAGAGCAGAGATGGGAATTAACTGTAGAGATAAGGTATCCCAATGAAAGTTTTGCTAGCCGTAGATCAATCGCGAAACGCATTAGCGGCGGCTCGATGGGTGCAAGGCCTTCGCCTCCCTGCTGGTTCGATCCTCTATCTCTTGCATGTATTTGAGCTGAAGCAGTGGCCGGAATTATATGCCTGCGGTGATACTCAGCAATTTCTAGAAAAACTTGCGCCCTTCCGAGCAAAGGCGACAGCCAAAGCCCAACGATTCATCAGTGGTAGAGCAGAATCATTTCACGGTCAGAGGCTGGAAATTCAGGCCAACGTCGTTGAAGGCCTCCCTGGGGCTGAGATACTCACGGCGGTTGAGCAACATTCCATTGACCTGGTAGTGGTTGGAACCAAAGGGTTGTCGGGCATAAAACGGTTTCTCCTTGGCAGCGTCAGCGAATGGGTACTGAGTGACGCGCCCTGTTCGGTAATGATGGTGAGGGGTCAGCCCCGTTGGGCCAGCCGTAAAGCGAAAGGGATGTGTGTCTTGTTTGCGACAGATGGGTCTTCAGATGCAGAGGCCGCCGCGGAATTTTTCCAAGCTCTGAAGTTTCCTCGATTGTCCGGTATCACAGTGGTTCATGTGGCTGTAAGGAGAAATTACTTGGCAGACCGGTTGAATGCTACCGATCGAACCAACTTCGCACAATTGTCTGAAGAGATCAGGCGCAGTAGCGAGCAAGTTAGCACCAAGCTTCTAAAGGAGACCGAACGAAAGCTGAAACAACGAGGGCTTAAGGTAGACACTTTGCTTGCTAAGGGTCATGCGGCCGATGAAATTCTGAAAGCCGCCAAACGGATTCGAGCGGATCTTATCGTGGTGGGATCAAGAGGATTGACAGGGTTGAGACGCTTCCTTCTAGGAAGTGTAGCCCACGAAGTGGCGCGCCATGCACTCTGTTCAGTGATGGTAGTGCGGCAAGCAGTGCCTAATGAAAAAGATCAACCTGTCTGCGGAAAAGACAAAATTTCTCTCAAAACGGTACGGAAGCGACATCAGTAGCTGCTCTCTGAAAAAATGCTCACAGCGAGAAACCTTCATTCAAAAAAAGAGAAGGGAGCGGATCCATGAAGGTATTATTAGCCGTGGATGATTCCGCGGATTCCAAAGCCGCAGTGCATTTTTTACAGCGAATCCAGCTTCCGGCAAAAACTACACTCTACCTTCTCCACGTCAATCCACTCGATGAATGGCTCCGATTGGGGACATCAGGGCGTTCCTTACGCATAGTAGAGCAAATCAGCCGTATTCGTGCAGAAGCAGCCACGAAGATGCAAGGCATGCTCACTCATATGGAGGAGCCGTTCCGGAATTCCAATTTGGCCGTTCACTCTATAATCACGGATGGTTCGCCAGGAGCCGAAATTCTGAGAGCCATTACCAAGCATCGCATCGATCTTGTCGTTCTTGGAACACGGGGCCTCTCAAAAATTTCTGGATTTGTACTTGGCAGTGTGAGTGAGTGGGTGTTGAATGAGGCACCTTGTTCGGTGTTGATTGTGCGGGGAAAGCCTCGGCCTAAAAAAACTGCGAAAGGTATGAATATTCTGCTTGCCACTGATGGCTCACCGGATGCACAAGCAGGCGTAAAGTTTGTCAAAAGGATCGGCTTTCCAGCCTCCACGGTGTGTACAATTCTACATGTGGTAAGGAAGAAGATTCATCAAACCCCACAACTTTTAACCACAAACCGCACTCAGCTTGCCGAATTTAAGAAATTAGCGGAAGACCTTTTGCAAGCTCGCGGCCGAGAAGGAACGAAAGTGTTGGAGGCAACCAGAAAGATCGTGAGTTGTCGTGAACACAAGGTTATCGAAAATCTCGCCTTTGGTCATGAAGTCGAAGAGATTCTCAAAGCGGCCAAACGGACTCGAGCAGATCTTGTGGTCATGGGGTCCAAAGGATTAACGGGCCTTCGACGCTTTCTCATGGGAAGTGTGTCCCACAAAGTCGCCAGTAATGCTCAATGCTCGGTGCTAGTCGTCCGCCCAGGTCGAACTGGGAATACCGGGAATAAATGTTAGATTTCAGGACTGAATGATTATCTTCCCGGATATCCCTGAGACCATCGCCAAAAACTTTTGCCTCTAAAATTTGTCTGGTTTCCGACCTCATTTCCATGCGATTTGCAGAGGGAGAGATCTATCGTGCGTACATTATTGCCCTGCATACAGCGCCGAGCGACTTAGGCCATCCTAGATACTCTTAAAGTAACCTTCAAGCGGGTGCGGTTGCGATCACCGCAAGGCAAATAAGATTTGACGAGGTTGAGGGAATAACTACCGGAGTTTCGTTATGACACTACGCCACTTGGGCGACACTGGCCATGGCTAGGGTGCTAGAATTAATCACCCAAGCTATGTACCAAAGGGGGAATATTATTTTGATCAGATCAGGCAGCGACCGATGATCTCTGATTATCGGAGATTAAGGAACCTCAATGCAAAGCCATGACTTTTTTCTTACCCTGCTTATTATTCTCTTAACCGCGCGAGTCTTCGCGGAGCTGGCCGGAAGGCTCAAAGCCCCCACTGTCATAGGTGAGTTACTGGCGGGAGTGATATTAGGACCCAGTTTGCTGGGCTGGGCCGAGCCCAGCGAAGCCATCAAGCTCATGGCGGAAATCGGTATCATCCTGCTCCTGTTCGAGGTGGGCTTGGGAACTGATCCTAGGCAATTAGCACAGGCCGGCCCCAAGTCTTTAGTTGTGGCACTGGGAGGTTTCGGTCTGCCGTTCCTGCTTGGGTTCAGCGTAGGATATTGGGTATTTGATCTCTCGTTGCTGACATCACTATTTATCGGAGGGACGCTCACAGCGACCAGTATTGGAATCACGGCCCGTGTGCTCACGGACCTCAAACGTCACCACGCCCCGGAAGGCCAGATAATATTGGGGGCAGCGATTTTGGATGATGTGATGGGCGTCGTCTTGCTGGCCCTACTTTATGAATTTTCCATGGGCGACGGTGTGACCCTGGGCAATGCAGGTAAAGTCATCATGTTCGTCGCGAGCTTCTTTATTTTAGCCCCGGTGGCAGCCAAGCTGATGTCCGTTATCATCAAACACATCAACACGACAACAGAGATACCCGGCCTGGTTCCCACTACAATCGTCTCCCTGGTGCTATTGTTTGCCTGGCTGGCCCATTTTATGGGAGCACCGGAGTTGCTCGGTGGTTTCGCGGCAGGTCTGGCGTTATCGAGGCGATTCTTTTTGCCTTTTGGCACAGCTTTGCATGCTGACCCATCCTTCGCCGAGGACATTGAAAGGGAAATGAAGCCGGTCATTCATCTATTCACCCCAATTTTCTTTGTCATGGTCGGCTTGTCATTGAACCTGCGTGAGATCGATTGGAGTTCCCCATTCATTTGGGTTTTTTCAATGGCACTTATGATTGCTGCGGTTATCGGGAAATTGGCAGGCCCCATGCTTATCCGAGAACCCTGGCCAACTCGTTGGATCATTGGCACCGCCATGGTCCCGCGCGGGGAAGTAGGACTCATATTTGCCGAATTGGGACGAGAAAGCCGTATCCTTAACAACGAGATTTATGCCGGTATGATTATAGTGATCGCTTTGACGACCGTATTGTCGCCATTCGCCATGAAAGCGCTGTACGGTCGGTTCAGTCACCGCTTACAAACAGCCGAGCGTGTTTGAATATGCTTTGAGCGGTTCATAAGTTTGACTGGTAGAGTAACCAACTCAGCCATATACAGAAGTGGGGGGTTAAATACCTTAAAGGTACGAAACTGACCATAGCGCTTCATTGAGCATCTGAGTAAAAGAGAGCTTCGTGCTTTAATGTTCAAATTTGGGAAGGAGAAAACCCTTTATCCTAGATAGTTTACTGAAATTTCTGAGGGACATTGGGTGCCTTTATGTCGTTCGATCCAAGAAACAAATATATTAAAAGATATGCAAGCCCGAACTGTATTTTGTGGAGATTCCAACACCTTGGACTGAGTGGGAATGTAGAAATCTAAGAGCGAAATCATTTCAGATCTTTTTTGGTCGCTGAGGGGCTCATCACCCTCCATTACTCTACGGAGGTCTGTTTCGCCGCTTCTGAAATAGTGACAACAGCTGGATGTCGGAGTTTCCGTTCAACTGAAATAGCATAAAACCGTTCTTGAATAGATGGCAGACGTCCAATGAGTTGAACTCTATATTGACGTCGTACCTCTTTTTCAATAAACGTCGGAGCAGCGAAGATACCGCATCCCCCTTGTCCGAAGGCTTTCAGCAAGGCGCTATCCTCAAATTCTCCAACGATCAGTGGGCGAATGTCATTAGCTTCAAACCATTGCTCCAATGACCGCCGCAGGACAGTGTTGTCGGTTGGAAGTAGAAAGGGTGCTCCGTCGAGGGATTTGGGAAAGCGCCGACGATACTTCGATGCCATTTGAAGAGGAGCAAACAACGAGACTTCAGATTCGGCCAGCAAATG
>JAJDBQ010000251.1 GCA_029261255.1 Nitrospirales bacterium | reverse complement strand
TCCTTGGGTTGCTCAATCGACCTTCATTTCCAGACTTTCTTCCGTCATCTATTACGGGTTTTACGATATCACTCAGGTGCAATTGTCATTATTAGAAGAAATTGCACGAGTCACAGCCGTGACAGTCTTTTACCCGCTCGTTAAGGGAGATGCGTCTCAGTTTGCGCAACAATTCTTTGACCGTCATCTTCTCAAAGCGGGTGTTGCCCACCAATCGCTGCAAGACGATTCTCGGTCAGTCTCACAGGAGCAGAATAAGGTTTGGTCTCCTCATGTCCAAGTCGTGAATGCCGCGGGACCTGAAGGTGAGCTTACCTATACCTGCAAAGCGATGATCCACCTTGTCGAGCAATCAGGGTATGCCTGGCATGAGATTGGTCTGGTAGCTCGGAATCTAGAGCCTTACTCTTCCTTTTTAACGCGAAGCTTTGCAGAGCACCGGATTCCTTTTGAAACGACAGCAACGAGGCCATTGTTGGAGGAACCGGCGATCAAGGCCTGGTGGATGCTCGCGGGACTTCGTGAGGAACAGTATCCCTGGCGAAATGTGTTGGATGTGGTGACCTCTTTTTCCTACCAAGGGACGTTGGTTTCTGGGGGAGGCGAATCGGTACAGTCGGATTCGAATCTCTGGATTCGCATTGTCCGTCATTTTCGTTTGGTCGGGGGAGTGAAGGATTGGGAGCGTCTGACCTATCTCGCTCAGGATTCTGAAGCCATTCAAGAGTGGCAGCAAGTCAGTGATGTGACGTTGGAGCAAGCCACTCATGCATTGCAAGTGTTTGCTGAAGTCGTGGCAGGGCTGATTGCTGATTGCGAGACTCTTCCTGCAGAAGGTCCTATAGGGGAATTGACTCATGCATTTGAGCAGCTTGCCGAGCGACATCTAGGCGTTCCGATCAATCATTCGTCTGTTCCTCAAGAGGGGACACACGATGAATCAAGTGAATCTCTCATTGACGAGTTTGAGCAGGACCTCAATTCCTTGCGACAACTTGATCGCTTGGACCGACAGGTTTCTTGGGGGAAATGGCTGGATGTGTTTCGTTCCGTCCTAGAACGCGCACGTCTTCCGTTGCAGGGACAATCTCCAATGGGTGTCCAAGTCTTGGATGTGATGACGGCTCGGGGGAGGCCCTTTCGAGCGCTTTTTGTGCTAGGGCTGAATGATCATGTCTTTCCGCGTGTTGTGCGAGAAGATGCGTTTTTACGTGATCGTGATCGGAAGGTGTTGGCCGAAAGTCTGGGCTATAAAATTGATGAAAAAATGGCCGGCTTTGATGAGGAAGCCTTGTTGTTTTCCCTTCTTCAACGTTCGGCCAGAGACCGTCTCTATTTCCTCTACCAACGCGCTGATCAGAATGGACGACCACTCATTCCGTCCTCTCTCTTGCGAGACTATCTCGATGCGCAAGGCGTTCAACGAGCTGATGGAGAACTGACGTTTCCTCTTGGTATTCTCGATCGATCGAACATGCCTACGTTTCTTACTGATGGTGATACTCCTCAACAATCACGGCTTCGCGTTGTCCTTGAAGGGGGTTCTTTGCAAGCAATGGCACCTGAAGAATCTCCATGGTGGACGCTGTTTCAGAATGGAATGGAGATGATTGAGGCACTTGAACAGAGTAGAACAAAAGCTGGACCGTTTGATGGGATAACCGCTGCCAATGGGACGCATTGGCAGGATCTGGCCAACCGTGGGCTTTCACCAACTGCTTTGGGAACCTATGCTCAATGTCCCATGCGCTATTGGATGACGCATGCCCTGAAGTTACAGGGTGTTCCTGACCTTGTGTCGAAAGAGCTTCCTAGCCGTGTGTGGGGAGAGCTCGTTCATAAGGTTCTCTGTGAGATGTATCAAAGCTTGTCCAAACAGGGATGGCCGCAACAGAAGGCAAGTGCTGAAGAGATATCGATCATCGTGAGCTCACAGGTACATCAGGTGTCTGAAGACTATGCTCAACGATTTGGGAACGGATATCGATTGATTTGGGATTGGATGAGGACCCGTTTGATCCGCATGATTGTCTTGCTCATTGAACAGGATCAACGTGAATACGATGAACAAGGATTGATGCCGTATGAATATGAAGTTGAGGCGCAAGGAGAGTTAGCAGGCGAATTACAGGAGCAGACTGATTTGCTGAAAATCCGTGGCAGATTTGATCGTGTCGATAGGGCAGTCGATCACACACGTCTTCGTATTGTGGATTATAAAGTTTCCATGCGCCGATCGTTTCAAACTGACGAACTAGATTTGGTCAGCAAAGCGCTACAGGGGCGGCAATTGCAGCCACCGTTGTATTCCCTTATGTCGCCCATCACTGCTCAAGATGACGCAGTTCGTGCTCGGGCAACCACGAATACCATCACATCTGTTGATTTTCGTTACTTACGTCCCATGCAAGAGGTTTCAGTGCATGCGGCGTCATTCTCAGGAGCCATTTGGGATACGGCAACGGGGGAGCAAATTAGGCGGACCATCAATGGGTGGGTTCAAGGGATTCGTGATGGGCAGTTCTTTATCTTGCCTGGCACCTATTGCCGACATTGTCAGTATGCCTCCGCGTGCCGATTTCAGCATCATTCTTCTTGGGCACGAGCCTATCGCTTGCCTCTGGCGCGAACGTACCGACAGACTCGCAAACAGAAGGCCGCCAATGACTAATCATTCTGCTCTCTCTGATGCGAATGCGCGACAGATTGGGGAAACGACGTTTGATCGGAATGTGGTCGTATTGGCTGGTGCTGGAACAGGCAAGACGACCTTGCTCGTGAATCGACTCCTCCATGCATTGTTGCGAGAGCCGAATCCCTTTCGATTGACTGAAATGTTAGCGCTGACCTTTACGAATAAGGCGGCCAATGAAATGAAAGGGCGTTTACGCGAAGCATTACATGAGTTATTGACGGCTTGTCAGTCATCGATGAATACCAGTGGGATTGTGAGCGTGAAATTGCAACAATTTCAAGCGGAGTATCATGTTTCTACCGAGCATATTCAGGAGAAAGTGACGCGTGCACTTCATGATCTTGAAAAGTCTCATATTGCCACGCTTCATAGTTTTGCTGCTCATGTCTTGAGGCTCTATCCTTTGGAAAGTGGGGTGGATCCACATTTCCAAGAGGATGATGGATCGCAATTCAAAGAGATATTTTCTGCAGTGTGGCAGACATGGCTTGATGAGGCGTTAAGCGAGCATGGGTCAAATCATGCGCTGTGGCAAGAGATCTTGAATGTTGTGGATCTAGAGGGAATTCGAGAGTTTACCTGGGCTCTGTGCGATGATCTTGTTTCACTCCCAGACTTGAACCGGCAATTAGATTCTCAGAAGCCATTTCCTGCTATGACGACCTGGCTCCAAGCCAACCAGCTGAGTATTACCTCTCTCCTCGAGCGGTATGCGCAATCAAAACCACGAAAAGTTGAAAGAATGTTAGGCATCGCTGAGCGAGTCTTTGGTCTGATCGCGCAAGAGGGATGGGCTGCGGCACGGAATCTGGCTGAGGACGAGAAAGTATTGTTGGCATCGGCTCTTGGCCAAGCACCGAAGGGATGGACTGCTGAAGATTTTGAAGAAGCTCGACGAAGCGTGCAAAGCGCCCAACGTCTCGTGACGGTGAATGAAGGTTTTCTCAGCAGAGCGGTTCACTTACTTGAACCATGTATTCAACGCGTTCATCGACAGTATGCCGATAAAGGGTGGATTCGCTTTGATGGCCTCATAGTTCGCGTACGGAATGTGTTGCGTGATTATTCGTGGGTTCGCGACCAGCTTAAAAAAGAATTTCAAGCGGTCATGATTGATGAATTTCAGGATACCGATCCTTTGCAATATGAAATCTTGCTCTACTTGGGCGAACAAGAGGGTGATCATGGTCAGAAGTGGGATGCGATACGATTGGTTCCGGGAAAACTCTTTATTGTGGGTGATCCCAAACAATCAATTTATGCATTTCGTCGTGCCGATATCCAAGCATTTGACCAAGTAGTTCGTAAGCTTGTTGCGGATGGTGGGGCTGTCTGCACGTTGACGACTAATTTTCGCAGTGACGCCGCGGTGTTGGACGTCGTGAACGCCGTGTTTGATCAAGTGTTTGTTCAGGAGGACAATGTTCAACCATCGAATGTGCCGTTAATGCTTGGACGACGCGAAGAGGAAGCCTTGTCCACTGCTGGAGTTGAGTTGTGTGTGATGGCCAATGGTGGAGAAGACGAGTGGGATGCGGAACGGGCCACGCGGGTAGAAGCCGAATGGTTGGCGACATGGCTACAGGATCAGTTGTCGTCTGGCGAACAATGGGTGTTGGAGAATGGAAGTCGAATCCCTCTCCGTCCTGGACATGTGGCAGTCTTATTTCGAAAATTTACGAATGCCCACGTGTATTTAGAGGCGATGCATCGTCGTGGTGTTCCGTACTTAACTGATGGAGAACGACATTTCTATCGCCGGCAGGAAGTTATTGACCTGGTGAATGTGCTACGAGTTTTAGATGATCCGACGGATGGGGTTGCTGCCGTGGGGATCTTGCGCTCGTCGTTAGGGGGAGTGCCGGATCAAGACATTATGGAGCTGGTGAGGCTTGGTCCACTGGATATCCGTCGAACGGACAGTTGGCATGCATGGGAAAGTCAACGGAAGTCTGCCATCCAAATCCTTTTCGAACAGTTGGCGGGCTTGCATGTCCATGCAAAGCGAATGCCTCTTCCTGAAATTATTGATCATGTCTTTGCACAACTGCCCATTGTGGAACTTGCGGCGGCATCCAGTCATGGAGAGCAGGCGGTCATGAATGTGTGGAAACTTCGCGACCTGATGGTTGAGCAGGCGGCTGTTCCTCATCTTTCATTTTCCGGTTGGATTCATCGATTGATTGATTCTCTTATGACGCTACCGCCTGAACCAGAAGCCTCATTGGAAGAAGAGTCATTAGATGCCGTTCGAGTGTTATCGATTCATAAGGCCAAGGGGTTGGAGTTTCCTGTGGTCGTCTTGCCAGGGTTACATCAGAAATCGTCGGGGCGAGATCGTGGGGCGGAGGTGAGCCTGGATTGGATGAGCGGGGTCTATGGCTGTACATTTCCGCCAACCTGGAATGCGGGACAGGTGTTGCTGAGAGAAAAGACGAAGATACGAGAAAAGGCTGAGCAGCGGCGCGTGATGTATGTCGGCATGACTCGCGCTCGAGATCGACTGATGTTGTCTGGAGGATTACTGGCAAAACCAATTGGTGAAAGTTTTTTGGGATTTTTTCAGCATGTCGCTGATGGGGAAATCGGCAACCCTGAGCACGGCACAATTCAAATAGGTTCAGCTTCGATTCGTCACACGGTAGTGACTTCTAGCAGCCTTTCTCTATCAAAGAAATCGATTCCTGCCATCGAACCTGTGACGACTGTGCGGCATGAAGCCTATGCCCAAACGTTCGAGAAAGATCGTGAGCGGAAGATAGCGTGGCAGCAGACGTCGCAAGAAGTGGCTTTCATGAACCCTTCCCTGCTGCGTCCGTCTCAGTCGATACAGGCACCGCACATTCGACGAGTAGGAGCAACATTAGCTCGACATCAAGTGGGAACATTGGTGCACCGACTGCTTGAACAGTGGGATTTTCAGCTAGATTGTCAGAATTTCCGCCAATCGTTGAAGAAATTCTGTCAGCACGCACTTGGCGATCTTGTCTATGAGGAACAACAAGCGGTTGTGTTGGACATTGAAGGACTGATGGACACGTTTCTTCAATCGCCATCGTATCGTGAGATTCAGCACGCGACAGTCATCGGTCGTGAAGTGCCGTTTGCCATGCCCTGGTCACATGAGGAATCACAAGCTTCAACGGATTTTCCTTCTGTGATGGAAGGCGTTATGGATGTGGTCTACGACGTGGCCGGCGATGTGTGGGTCGCGGATTATAAGACTGATACCGTCACAGCTACCTCGGTGGTCGAACATGCGAATCTGTATCGCCAACAAGCGCAGGTCTATGCTATAGCTGCTTCCAGATCCTTGGGAGTGAATATCAAAGGCTGCAAACTCATTTTTTTACGAATCGGTGAAGTGGTGACGATCATGCAAGACGTTGCCAAGGTGTCTTAAGGAGGAATCTATGGCTGGTTTTCGATTTGTCATGCTGGGTGTCTGTTGCCTTTTCTTTCTGGTTAACCAAGGTTGTGCATCCAAGAAACCTGCCCCATTGATGGTGCTTGATCCTCCATCAGATTCTATCGCTCAAGTGAAGCCGAATTTTACTGAAGGTAATCGATTGTTTCGTGAAGGACGTTGGGAAGGTGCAAGACAGCAATTTCAAGCTGCAGTAGACGCACAACCTGATTTGGCAGAAGCCCACTATAATTTAGCGCTGGCGATGGATTTTATGGGTGATGGAGCAGGTGCGAAGCCTCATTATATTACCGCTGCTAATCTCGCACCTGGCCATAAAGTCATCTGGAATTCTCCGCCTCTTCGACGGTATGGGAATGTTCCTGATAAGCCAATCGAAGCTGGTGCGACTCCGGTACTGCCAGGTGTTGGTGGCGGTGGCGGAATCGGTGGTGGCGGACCTGGTGGCGGTGGATTCTAAAGAAGGAGACGATGAGTGAAGAAAATCATGATTCCAATTGCTACACATGCAAAGGGGAATCATTGCGGTCCTTTTCGCGACGGCCGTTCAGCGTGTAACCCGTCATTTCATGAAGAACGCGACCTGACCCCTATACTATTTTGTTCCCCCTCGGGTTTTTAGAAAGTGCAATAACTCAGGCCTGAGGCTATCACACTCGTGCCCACTCTGAGGCCTAGCAGTGTGCGGCATGGTTGTTACGCCGTGAGGCAAATGAACCGTTGGGCAAGGTGGCTAACCGGTTTGGGGTTTCACCGTCTCGAATTTCCCATATCCAACGGGCGCTCGATACTCAGGGCTGGAATCGGCGGAAAGTCCAGGTAAAGAATCGATGCAAGATCAAGCAATGACCCCAAATGCGATCAAGAGGCGCTTCTCTTGGTATTTCTTTTCTCCATCCTGCCACCCATCTCAAATGCTTAGAATTTACCCACTCGATCAGGGGAAGAGCCATAATTTTTATTTCACTTGAATTCTTATGATGCAGCTATCAAGCGTAAAATTTCAGTCAGTGGTCGAAGTCAGCTCGAGCGAGCAACGGCCGGTCGATCTATTGGCTGAGGTGTCGGGCTTATCAAAAAACACGATCAAGCGTTGCTTAGAGAAAGGCGCTGTGTGGTTGGGAAAAATGAGTGCAACAAAATTTGATGAACCGACGCAAATATACAGTAAACCACGCCGCCTGCGCAGAACAAAGTCTGTCTTGCATGTCGGTGATCGTTTATTCTTGAACTACGATGCAGCTGTTCTGGCATCCGAATGTCCAGTAGCACAATTGATTGCCGACGAGGGCATTTATAGTATTTGGTATAAACCGCCGGGGATGCTTTGCCAAGGCAGTAAATGGGCCGATCATTGCACGCTAAACCGTTGGGCTGAAAAACATCTAGAGCCACAGCGGCCTGCGTTTATCGTCCACCGGCTGGATCGTATGGCTTCGGGCTTGGTCGTGCTGGCGCATAGCAAATCGGCAGCAGCAGCATTATCGCAGCAGTTTAGCGAGCGGCAGGTGGTAAAAATTTACCAAGTGATTGTCGAAGGTGATTTCAATGATGATAAGCGTGAAATACCTTACCTACTTGATGATCCACTGTATGAGAAGACTGCGGTAACACACGTTTTATCCTCCCAGCCGGTCAAGCAGTGGTTGAATGGATTACATCAGGGCGTACATCATGGGCTGAATACGGAAGAGGCCGTGATATCCGCCGCATTGGTGGATTACAGCGGCCTCTCCCTGCTTGAAGTGAAAATTGAAACGGGGCGTAAGCACCAAATAAGAAAGCATCTTGCCGATGCAGGGTTCCCGGTCGTCGGTGATCGCCTTTACGGTAAAGCGGCGTATCCCGTTGATTTACAGCTACAGGCAAGATATTTAAGCTTGGCTGACCCCGCTAGTGGTCAAATAAGAACCTATGAGTTGAATGCCGTGGTAAGTTGCTGGCCGGTTAATTAGCCCATATTCTGGCCTAATAATGTACTTAATTTTTCAAATTCTTACTAATGATGGGGCAGGCCTGCATTAATGCTTTAATGTATTTATTCAAGTGGGGCATGCCGCACTTGCGCTTTCGCAGACAGCATCAATCTTTCCAATATGCCGACTGAAGGTGGAGGCATCCCCATGAAAATAGGCGGCTTGCATTCAAGGTCTTCAATCGACTTGCCTTATCTAAATATCCCCCAACAGGGTTCCTGATGCCCACTTCGACTAAGGCAATAACGCAGGTTTGCCCCATTGCCTATCAAAGCCAGCGCGGAGGACCACGTGGCGTAAGCCCGTGGGTGAAAGCGCTCCCCGCTGGAAGCGGGGGACTCCTTGCCACATGAGGGCTTTTGGATGACACTGGCGCATGGAAGTTCGGCTCAGTGCCCAT
>JAJDBQ010000026.1 GCA_029261255.1 Nitrospirales bacterium | reverse complement strand
CCAATTCTAATGCTTGTATCAGACTTGTGTTAAACACACGACTTGTATTTTGAACAGCGACTCTTGACCAACGATCCCGCAATTCTCTCAATGTGACCTGGGCCGACAACATGCCTTCTTCGTCTCGGAACACACCTAAATGCTTGTTCATCGTCATACCCAGATCTAGTCGGACTTTTGCTATCGTATCACTACTTGGTTTTCGATTGAGAAAGTCTTTGACCATCGCTTCATCGTCGAGAACCCTCGAATCTGCGACTTGTGGCGTCTCTCGCATCTTGGCATAGGAAGCCGCCTCAGAACCTGCCCTTCGTCCAAATACCACGGTATCTAATAGGGAATTGGCCCCCAAGCGATTCCCCCCATGGAGACTCAAACATGCCACTTCCCCAGCCGCAAATAACCCATGGACCCCTGACCATTTTCCATGAATATCCCAGCATCGACCATCGACATCGGTCTTAATGCCACCCATTTGATAATGCATCCCAGGACAGATGGGAATAGGCTCTTCTGTTAAATCAATATTCGCGAAAGTCTTGGCTTCTTCGGAGATTTGTCTTAGACGATCTTGAATGAGCGTTTTCCCCAAGTGCCGACAATCTAGTAAGACACATCCATCTATTCCACGACCTTCGTTAATCTCAATTTGTTCTGCCCTGGAGACCACATCGCGAGAGGCCAGCTCCATCATGCTTGGGGCATAGCGTTCCATAAATCGCTCGCCATTCTTATTGAGAAGATACGCACCTTCGCCACGAGCGGCTTCACTGATCAAGAGCCCTTTGCCCTTCAGGGTAGTAGGGTGATATTGCACCATTTCCATATCCATTAAAGGCGCACCCGCCCGATAAGCAATGGCCATTCCATCTCCAGTGCAAATCATGGCATTCGTACTTGGTTCAAACAGTCGACCTAAACCTCCTGCTGCAATGATGACCGCTTTGGCTTTAATATAGGCAAATTGGCTTGTCCGGATATCAAAAGCCACCACTCCCGCACATCGGCCGTCATCATCTTTAACGACTGAAGTCACAAACCATTCTTCAAAAACAGACAGCTGAAATTTCATGACCTGTTCATACAACACATGCAGCATGGCCTGGCCTGTGAAATCCGACACGAAAAACGTTCGTGCTTTTTTTTGACCACCAAATCGTCGAGTGCCTAATCGGCCCTCATCGTTCCGGTTGAAGATGACGCCCATGTGCTCCAGAGCCAAAATGTCCTGACCCGCTTCCTCGGCAAGAATTTCAACGGCATCTTGATCCCCTAAATAATCGCTTCCCTTCACGGTATCAAAGGCATGGTCCTCCCACTTGTCACCCCGATCTGTCAGGGCTGCGTTTATCCCCCCTTGCGCTGCATTGGAATGACTACGGACGGGATGGACCTTGGAGAGCATAGCAACTGACACACCCTGCTCTTGCGCGGCCAAGGCGGCACGCATGCCGGCAAGCCCAGCACCAAGAACAAGGACATCGTATGAGTAGGAAACAGTCACAGAACGAGTTTCACAATCGAGATAAGACCCATACCTATACTCATACCAATTTTCACCACCGCTCGTCTTTTTTTGAGTGAATTCGGGAAGGGACTTAGAAGAAAAAATTTGAAGCTGTAAGGTGAAAAGGAAGATGCGGAGCTTTCTATTCTGGAGGAAATCGGCAAAACCCGTTACTTGCAATGGCGCATCTGTGCAACGTCATGCGTGGAACTCGGTCTTGGCGAACGACATTGTGGCTTGAGGTCAAAGTTCAAGCATTGGGATCAGATGACTTCCGATTGATCTTGAGGGCTGACCTCAACAAGAAGCAGGAAGTCCCACAATGTATAAGCAGAGCACCTGTTCCTAGCCTAAGTGATTACCACAATAATTTTGGGATCGGTCCCCCGAGACTAGTTAATTCCGGGGGACCATAAACCTGCCCTCACTCTCAGCGTGGATTTTCCACCATTATGTCCACAGTGGAAAATCGCCGAATGGCCAAAAACTTATAGGTGATGAATTTCGCGTTCTTCCATCGCACGCGCCACCGACTGTACAAGATTCTCCCCCTGCACAGGCTTCATCAAGTAATTCACAAAGACACCGCTCTGTACCATCTTCGCCATTCGTTCGGTCTGGAACTTATGCGTTTCTAAATGTGAATCGTGGGTGGCCACTTGCCACAGTAATTTCGCTGCTGCACCGCCTAAGACTTCCGTACCCGGAAGCTTATGCTCGGCAATCAATTGCGCCATGTCCGGACTCCCAGTTACATCGACGATGAGATTTGTGTGTTCGCTCTCAATGAGACTAACAGGATTCCCAACGATCATGATCCCCAGCTCGCGTGCCCGTCCTAGTCCGACAGCTATTGGATTCATATCTGTAATCCCCAGAATTTTGACACCCGGCAAATGACTGAAGAGATCAAGAAGTGCCCGGCCGCCCTTTCCAGCCCCCAGAATGACAATATTGAGGCTCAGGCCGGCTGACTGTTCTTCCTCACCCTCTCCCGTTAAGCCAATCAAGGGTATGGTGGAAAATTGTTGTCTAAAATAGGTCACCGCCTCCAAATTTTTGGGTTTATCGACATTCGTAATAATCACATCAACGGCCAAAGGGTTTTCCCCCCACCGAATGGCCTCCATGGCCTTTTCACCATTCTCCACACTAATGACGTCATACCCCGTTTCCTCCAGCTGTGCTTGTAGCGATTCTCTGACAGCCGGTTCATCTTCAACAAGCATGACACAACCACTTGATTTTCCATGAGATCCAAATAACGACGTGGAATGAGTGTCTGACATGATGCGCCTCCTGGTTAGGGTTTCCTGGACAATTCTCTCGAGAATTCGTGCTCCATCCATGGATCAACCATGTCCTAGAAACACAAAAGCCTTTCCGACATAACATGTCGCGAAAGGCTTAATACGA
>JAJDBQ010000250.1 GCA_029261255.1 Nitrospirales bacterium | reverse complement strand
GAACTTTCTGGGCTAGCGGGCGCTCTAAGCCGGTCGGTGGGCGTGGGCAACTGCGAATCTTAAATCATCGGCTACACACGTAGGGCTGTTGTGCTGAATGTTCTCGGACAGGGGTTCGATTCCCCTCACCTCCACCAATACGGCCTCTGGATCATACGGTCCAGGGGCCTTTTTTTTGTTTGGGACACTCAAAACTTTCCATTGGGAAATTGGGAAAAGGGAGTCAAGTTGCGTGTTTCATGGGTTGAAGCGTTTAAGAGGCGTTCTTGGTTTTTTTCTACACATCCGCATTTGGGTCGTGATAGCATTCACCCACCCAATATTCGATTGTCAAATTTTCTTATGGTGGCTGCCAAGCAATAATCGTTTCGACGCTGCCACCAGTAGGTCCCCATCTTGTGTCGTAATTCCCTCCCGGTGATTCCTTGACTATCTTCGTTCTCAACACGGCATGACCTTGAGCCATGATGTAGGGCGTTTCCGACTCTAAATTATAAATAACGCAACGTGACCCTTCAACTTATATATTTTTATGCGGAAGTTTTCTTTGAAGAAATTTCCCAATCGACTAAATGCCCTTCATAGTCAGATAGACAATTTTGATTTCGGTCGATAGTTGCTATCCCAGATAGTAACCTCATTAAAAGTTTACTCTGGATATCCTCCTTAAGGTTTTTCCACCAGATAGGTGAAAAAAAAGTATTTTCCCCAAATTCAAAAGCACATCTTACTACCGCATCCGGCTTCTTGTTATCAGGAATGTTCTCCAAGCTTTCAAGGAAATTTTCGCAAGCCCCATTGAACTGGGCAATCCAAGTAAATATGATTGCTCCTCCTTCTTCAGTAGGGAATATAGAAAGGGTCATTGATTCTATTGGTTTTCCCATTTCACCCAAATCTTGAAGGAATTTTCCTTGGAAATCATATTCTGGGATGAAGCTAAAGCTAGCAACAACTTCAGGAGTTGTTTTGGTTTTTAAACCATAGAAATTTAGGTTAACGAATTTTCCTTTCAAAAGTTCCTTATCATATAAATCCTTGTCTTTTTCTGTATCATTGGACCCTACCTCCAGACCAATTTCATGTTTGCTCAACCATCCTTGGATGGATTGCTGAGCTACTAAATCTTTTCCTTTGTCTATGTTCCGAAAATCCCCTTGAAAAAATTCTTTTCCAGCCCTTTTAGTAAAAACATCGCGACACAATGCCCGATACCCATACAAAAATATTTGGCGGGAATTCCAAAGAAAAGGTTGAGTCTCAATTTCTTTAAATATCTCATTGTCATGGTGCTGGCAAAATCCATTAAACGTTGAAGCTTGGGTAATTCCAATTTTCTTAACGATTGGCTGGCCCCGCTCTTCCTGAGGTCCCTCCATATTAATTTTTCGCGTATAAACGTGCCCTTGTTCTGAAATTTTTGAAAGAACCCCAGATTTCTGGATCGAATGAGCCTTAATAATGCCTCCCTTGCATTTGGCATTGCCTGCATGAGGATGAAGGCAGGATTTCCTTGAAAATGCTTCCATAAATTTTTGCTTCAATTCCCAAGGTTTGAGTTCTTCCTCTTTCTCCCTGTCCAAATGGCATTTTTTGTGCTTCGCTCCCGAACCACACCAACAGGGTTGGTTTCTTCCCATTTTTGCTTTTTCTTTCATTAGCTACTCTTTGGGGTAAAGCAGGATAATTTAAAGAGCCTATCCCATACAGTATTTTATAGATAGACAGATTGGGAAGATGTAGTATTTTTGGTTCTGTCGCAAAAAATAGAATTGTGAAATGCGCCACTGGTTTTAATATTGGATCATCAAAGGGGTCAGGCAGCTTGTTTTATAATATAGAATATGTGTCAACAGCTGGGCGGCTATCGGTGGGCAGCAATCATGAGCCAATTCGGACTCTCGAATATGGGATCCGTGAGTTTTATCACGACACAGCTACTGAAGCGAAGCAAAGAAAACACCGACTTCTCTTGTACGATTCAGCAGATTAAGTACTACATTATAAAACAAGCGAATTGACTCCTGTTGTGTGAGTGGCGTGAACATATCTCTTTTTTTCTAGCCATGCCCATATGGACAACTTCTTAGTGCACTCGGTATGCGCCTGGCTCGAAAGTGTCGGAAGATGCCGCCGCCGCGGGCAGTCTTCGCGGGAAATCGCTTTAGGCTGAGCTGATGAGAATACGATTGGTGTTGTCAGTCAGTAGAGAGTGAAAGTCGTTGCGGGGTATCCGAACCCCACCTGGGCGGTAGGGATTGTGATCGCGTCTAAATTCTGTTTCGATTCCATTGATCGTTACGGATTGCACCACCGCTGGTACATCACTGGCAATTGAAAAGATCACGGTGATTGGTTTTTCATCGATGGCGTAGGAAAATTGTAATCCATCCAGTTGTTTTGGCAGGACGGGATCGAAGACGACATCGTCATACGACAGTCTCAAGCCCAAAAAATGGCTGACGATTTGATTAATCAAGATACCGGGCCCGCTGGAGTATATTCGCCAACCTCCTTTCACCTGAACGTTACCTGCCCGCAGCGCATCGAATAGCTGTTCGGCCTCATCACGATCCCGCACATCCGCATCTGAGCTACTGAAGTAGGCATTGCTCTGCCGTGTGACCGCATTGGATACTTGATCCTGAATAGTGATCGGCAGAATCTGCAAGATTGCGTCGTAGGCTTTCTGGGCTTGGCCGATTTTGCACATCGCTTCGATATAGCGGATGTGAGCGTGGACATATTGCAATCCAACCTCACGCCCGAAATGGGCTGACTCTTCGGCCCGACGGAATAACATTCGCACCCCGCCTTGATACGACACGGGTTTGTTCATGAGGTGAACACCGTCCGGAAAGCTTAAATGGGACTCGATGAGCTGCAGGTGAACCTGCACTTGTTCAGGGGTCAATAACTCGCCAATCATGCTGCGGGTCATCGGTAGTAGCCGATAGAGAATTTTTGTGCGCGTATCGCTTGGGTGAATGATGGGTTCTACCCGCCCATCTTCGTGCCGATAGCCAAATCCGCTTACGACCCCATCCGGGATAAGATGCTGGTTAAAATCTGCTTTGATGTGCTGGGCTAACTGCAGCAGCCGTTGTTCATCGGTATGGAGTCCAGCGTACTTAAAGGCGGTGGCCAATTGTTGGAACACTTGATAGGTTAACGCGACTGTCCAGGTGCTGACCATATGCTCGCGCATGGCGGATTGAGCCGGTTGAAGGGTGTCGTTCCAATCCCCGCCGCCGTAGCCTGACAACGCCGTACCCGGGATGAAGCGGGATTCGATGGCGTCGATGGTGCGCTGAACATGCTGCAGTAACGTGGATTTGGTGGGGGTGAAGCCAAAATTTTGTATCTCGGTGTAAGGTAGCTCACTATCCAAGATACTAAAATCGTTACTGGCTTCGAGGTACATCGCCAGCGCTTTTAAGGGCCAAATGATGACGTCGCCATGGCTCTCCGGATGCTGGATGCTGGCGAACCGGTCAAACATAAACCACTGTGGCCAATCGGCCGTCTCCTCATATTGTTGGGCAAAGACCGTTAACAAGATGGTTTTCACTTCACCGTAGTGTTGGGTGGCCAAAAGGAGTTCGAGCGGGCCTTGGCAGACATCGCGTACACCCCATGCGGCACCGGAATATTGTTCGAGACCATGGGGCGTCAGATAGTGCACCATGGCATTGTGGAGGTACCAGTAAAATATGTCATTGAGTTTGTCGCAAAGCGGATTAGGATTGGTGAGTGATACGTGAAATTGTCTTCCGAGTGATTGCCAAAATGACCAGCTGACCTGTTGGTCTTGCTTCAAGTTAGCCGGCTGAGCTTGGTATTTCTTGCATAATATCTTGGCGTGATCCGCGTTGATTATTGAACCCGTGATCGCTAAAGAAAACGTCTGCACCGGTTTGGTCTGAAATGTGAGATAGGGGAGTCCACGGGACTGGTGATCCGTAAATAATTCTTCATCTGTCCCGATGTGCTCGATCTTGTCTGGTTCTGACGTCGTGATAGAGAAAATGCTTTCCGGATATCGTTGGGTCATATCCGTACTGTCATGCGGCCTTAAGCTGGCGGTTGCTGTCTGGGCATCAATATCGATATGGCCTTGATGATCCAGTTCATGGTTACCCAGAACCAGATTACTGAGTATGACAAATGTGTCGGTCTGATCGGACTCAATAGTCAGAAACGCGGCGGCGTCTTCGGGGCTGACCCAGGCATTGACCACAATCCATCCCTGATTAGTCTTGTATCGCCACCGGCAGGTGTGCAAGTCGATTTCATAACACGACGGCATTCCGAGAAGCTGATACGTTGCCCCTCGCTTGATAAAAATGCGCAGGCCGCTCGTTTTGAAGATGTTGAAGGGGGTTCTGGTAATGGATAACAGTTTGTTGAACGACGTGTTACCAATACTGAGATGAGAGTGAAAGACGCCGGCCATATACGTAGTTGAACTCAGCCCATCGTCGTGCGGAATCAAGGCGCTCCCGCTGCGTAAAATATGGCCGTGGGGGCGTTCGACGATCTGCTCTTTGGCTCTTAACACTACGTGGGTGGCTTCCGCATAGAAAAACGACAACAGTATTCCGTCGTGAACTTCGTCGTGGCGTCGCTGATCTGGGAACAGGTCTTGGACATCGTCGTCGGTTAAATCCTGGCCGACCAGCATCTTAAGGTTGTGGAAGATCGTGTTGGCGGCTGGTTGCGGCGTGAACACGCGATTGGGTGGTTGATCTTGCAATCTTTCGATACGGTTGACTGCGGGATGAATACGGTCGGCATCAGCGGCTTGCGTGGGCTCTGGATGGTGCGGCACATATTCGGCGTAAAACGTGACCGATTGGGACTCGCCGGGAGCAAACCATAGGATATCGGATTGCAGGGCGCAGAATGCCATTTCGTATTGCTGTTTGATATTTGCGAGGCAATCTTGGGTGAGTCCAATTGGGATATTGGTGTGTTTATATGCCAATCCATAAAATGGCAGACCATCTGTCACAAATCCTCTGGTGTGAGTGGTACTACCCTGCATTAACCAGGGATGTTGCTCTCCGTATGCTTGGTTCTGGCGTGAACACACTACGGGTCCGTATGTGTCGTGTGTCAGAACATCATGATCAATGTAGTGACTGCAGTATGCTTCATTGTTCCGGACCGCTCCTTCGTGGGCCAGGCCAATATCTTGGGTATAGATGACATCGCAGAGCTGATCCGTCGAGGCTGTGTTATGAATGTTAATGGTCCAAAACCACAGCGCTGCTTCTGGGTGTAGTGTCAGTGAACACGTATAAGCCAGATCTTGCCAGTGGCCTTGCCATCTGGCTTGGTCTTGTGCGTGTGTGAATGTACTGGGCGATGAGGGTCCGATCAGCGGTACAAACGTAATAGAATCAGCCGTACGGAGGCGTAAATACACATTGTTCAATGACCCTTCGAGCGGGCTGCCAAGTATCTGATTAATCATCACATCATGATACATCGCGCGGCCTAAACCGCCATTCTGAAAAAACGCAAAGGAAAGGCCGGTTGAGTTGCCTAACTCAATCGTTTCAATCTCGTAGCGTGATTGAAATGTCGTCATAATGTCTCCCGATAGGGTCGAACTCGCTTTGGGTCACCTTGGCCATTTAGCCTTTGCCAGTCGTGTGATGATTAATGATAGCTGATGCCGCCCAGTATGATGACACATCCGACGCGCCATCAGGTGTCGATTCTTGAAGCACTTCCTAAAGAATACCAGTTAAATTGTCCATTAATAATATCTTTTCATATCATATATTTCTTCAGCCTATTTAGTAATCCTTACCTCACAGACTTGTCTCGTTAGCGTGACAGCATAATTTTTTATTCTTATAGAGTTACATAAATTCATTTTGACAAAAACTTTAAGAAGAGAAATTATGACAAATTTTATGATTGCTTATTTTGGGGGAAACCAGCCAAGCATAGAAGAAGAGGAAATGGCTTAGATAGGTAAATGGAAAGATTGGGTAGAAGGTCTTAGTGATACGATTGTTAATCCAGGAGTACCCTTACCGGTTTCAAAAATTGGCACTTCAAGTAGGGTTGAAGATGATAAAGATCCCAATTCGATGAAAGGATTTACCGTTGTTAAGGAAAAACCATTGAGGCTGTCGTGCAATTGCTCAGTCAGATCCGTTTTGAGAAAATGGCGGAACAATTCGTGTTTCTCAAATGATGGAAATGAACTAAGAATCTGCTATTCGATAGTTGTTCATCAAATACTGTGAGTCATTGAGCCTATTAAGGTAGCATTCACCGCTTCCTTCAGCTGTATCCCTTTTTCTGGAATTTAATTTTTACGACTTTTTCCAAACGCCTGCCTAATCATATTCTTCCTTTATTATTCGAGGTAAAAAAAGAGCGCCATGTTCGTCGGGGTTAAATTTTTTCCCCTAAGTCCCCTGCCCAGTCCAGTTTCTCCCTAGCTATTTTTGTAGATCGTTTTTTTCTCTTTTTCTTCACCAATTTTGCCATACTCACCAAAAAGTTCATAATTTATCGTTGGTTATCAAATCTTGAAAAAAGCCTCTGATTCCCCTCGGAATAAGCCAAACGTCGGTCATTACCAACTTAATGGTTAACATCATGGTTCTCCTCTAGTGCATGTTATTACCTGCACTTAACTGAATGACTTTTCCTACAATTAATTAAATTTTTATACTTAAGATCTAATATGCATATAATTTAGATTTTTTAACAGAGAAAAACTAAAACTATTTTAAAATCAATGAGATAGGACCTGTATTTTTGAAGTGGTCAAATCTGGAATAAGTTTTGCTTTTCTTATTCACTTACGAGGAACGTCTCCTCGGAGAGTTTACAAAATTTTATTTTATTTTTTAGGAGGGTAGCACCATGGTTAAAGCTTTTACACTTCTCTTGGCTTTATTGATTGGCTTAAGCTTCAGCGGAATGACATTCGCCAAGTCCTTAGGCTCTTCAAGTGATCAACTCACCATCTCAGCTCCTCAAGGTGGCGACACCAAGGATGACGATAAGGATGCCGATAAAGATAAGCCACATATGGGCGATGACAAAGACAAAGACAAAGAAGGCGATGACAAGAAGTAATTCTTGCTTTTTGAAGTATTTATTTGTCTAAAGCTACGGACAGCCCTTGGGAGAATTCAAGGATTGAAGATTTCCAAGGGCTGCTCTGTTCTTTCCTCTTGAAACTTTTCGACTTCAAGCAGGTTTCCACTCTCTACCACTCAGCTCCTACACGATCGACAACGATCTGATGAACAATAGCCTGAGGACCTAATCTCGCCAGATAGAGTGCTGTTTCAGCGATATCATAGGGGTCGATTTTCTCTTGGCTAAAAATTTCTTCTGGTGACGCATCGACAAGCTCGTCCGCGACTCCAGCCGGGCAGATCGCACTCACTTTAATATTGAAGGTTCGGCCTTCATCAGCCAAGGATTTTGTTAAAGCCATCATCCCGTGCTTGGATGCACTGTAGATCCCCGTTCCTTTCCATGCTTGTACGCCAGCGACACTTGACATATTGATGATGAGGCCACCTTTTTGCTGCTTCATCTGCTGAAATCCTACCCGACAACAGAGAAATGTGCCTCGAAGATTGGTCGTCATGATCTCATCAAAGGCACGAATATCTGTGCTGGCGATAGATCCTCCTCCAAATATTCCTGCATTATTGATGAGGATATCCAATCGACCATACTGTGAAACGGTTTGTTGAATGAGCGCACTTACTTGTTGCTCATCCGTTATATCTGTTTGAATTGCACAGGCCTCTCCATCGTTTTGCTTAATCCGTCTGACAATTTCTTCGCATAGCTGTAGCCGTCTCGCTGCGAGTACTACCTTGGCGCCTTCTTTGCCGAATCTAAGAGCGATGGCTTTCCCGATTCCACTACTGCTTCCAGTCACGATCACTACTTTTCCTGCCAAACGATTCATTGGTTCTCGCTCCTTCGTTGGTTTCGCATTAGATGTCAAAAAGTCTACTTGGAATTAATGAGGAAATGGCATGTGGAGTGCTAGCCATGCTGACCAGTTGTTCGAGCATCACGGTTTTTTCGACGACAAAAAAGAGGACTATTCACAAGCAGGGTTTTAGATCAGAAAGCTGTGAATGACGGTATCAAACTTTTCAGTTTGTGAAAATGGGGTACCGGCAGACGGTCTACTACATAAATTCGGTGGCGTAGGGCTTGAAGTTGCGAACCAATCCGGCGTAGGTGTGATGGTGAACCTGGTCCGACCATCAAATATAGATCGAATGATCTATCCCTATGTCAATCAAAAATACCAGGAGTGAGTTCAGTACTATTGAAATTGAGAAGGGTTTTGTACTAGTTGGCGACTAGGTTTAGTGGGCGTATCGCCATTGAGAACTTCTGATTTTGAAACGAGGCGCTTGAGGACAAACCCTTTCACATCGCCTAAGTGCGGGACCGCGTTTTGACTGATTCGTTCCGGTAGGTCGGCTAGCTGGATAACAGGTGGGAAACTCTTGGAGCGACCATATACTATATACGTTTCCCCAGTTGGATAAACTCCCGGTGCATTGAGAAGGATGTCGGCGAGTCCGTCATTGTTGATATCTCCTGTCGTTCTCACATTCCATCCAGTTAGGTGCTCTCTTCCTTTATCGATGTGACTATCAGCACCTTTGAGAACAACACCCTGGGTACCATCTCCGCCATTCCAAGAGAATAAGTTCGCGAAATACATTTCTGGTGGAAAGCCGGTAGAACGTCCAAATAGGACATAGGCTTCTCCGCGTCCAGCGTTTGCTGCAGCATTTCCGATGAGGATATCATCTAGCCCGTCACCATTGACATCCCCTCCTGGCGATACGCTATTCCCGGTGGAACCCATGCTTCTACTATGAAGAATAACTCCTTGTGTGCCTGTCCCACCGTTTGCTTCAAGCAACGTCCCTAACTCGAACTCCGCTGGAAAGATCCCCCTACGACCAAAGATGACAAAGACGGTCCCACGATGACCACCATCTTCCCCAGGGTCACCGTATAGAATGTCTTTGATCCCGTCGCCATTGAAGTCCCCAGCCTTTGATATACACGGGCGAAAAGCAAATTTGGCATCGCCGGGACTTATTCCACTGAGGACAAAGCCTTGCGTGCCATCACCTCCATTGGTAGAGAGTAAATCTCGAAGATTCAGTTCAGCAGGGAAACCGTTCGTCTGCCCAAAGACAACATAGGCTAGTCGTTTATTGACATACGCATTGTCAATGATGATCGTGAAATATTCACTATCCGGCACGATGCCGAAATCTCCATATCCATCACCGTTGATGTCCCCAAGCTCAGAGATGTCATAATCTGTCCGGTCTTTATAGTTGACCCTGTTTGACGCAATTCCTAGCGCGCCATCATTGACCTGGGGAAGGAATGTATCCTCAAAATTCATTTCAGGAGGAAGGGTTTGGCTCAGCGCAAAACTCGGAACACAGAGGAGCAAACAACAGAGCAACCAGCTATTCATCATTCTTATTTTCAGGTTTAGATTAGGTTTAATGCATGTGGTTCGAAATTCTTCAATGCTACACGACATGATACTGAGAGCCCCCATAAAAGAATGTTCGTAAGAGAAATTGTGCGCCGACATAACATTCAAGAGAGCAATCTTTATGCTAGCAGAGATTTGAAATCTTATTGCTTCGTAAGTTACTGAAATGACGAGAATTTCTTTTGAATGCACTTAAAGGGAGGATGTTGTGAAGTTTGAGTGTAGAAACTTAGTGTATCTCAATAGATATATTATGTATCTGTTGAGATAGTTGTTATGTGCGTTAGGGGAATGCGAGCACAAGATGCTCATATTGAAAGGATCGGTGCAAGAATTTGATTACCCGCCAATGGTTGGCGTGCTTGCAGCAGCAGGGCCCGCTATGTTGGAGAACATGAGGGTGGCGTCGACGGCCCAGTCGATGAACGGTCCGGGATAGATGCCTAACAAAAGGGTTCCGGCAATCCCGACATAGACGGCTACTTTGATTGGCAGAGATGTCTGGATAGGTGAAGGGTCTGTGGGTTCGTTGATATACATCTTTTTGACGACAATCAAGTAGTAATACATGGAGATGACGATATTGATGAGTCCGACAATGAGCAGGGTATACAGTTCCTGGTTCATGGCTGCAATGAATAAATAGATCTTTCCGATAAATCCTGCCAATGGTGGTACGCCGGCTAATGACAATAAAAAGATAAGCATGGCGGCAGCTAGAAATGGTGAGCGTCGATTAAGGCCATTGTAGTCTTCAATTTCATCACTTTTAATTGCATGATTGACTGCGATAACGACTGCGAAGGCTCCCAAGTTTGCGAACATATAGGTCAGCAAATAAAACATGATGGCATCGCTGCCTTGCTTGGTGCCGGCCGCTAAGCCAATCATAATGTTTCCGATTTGTGCGATCCCAGAATACGCCAGCAGTCGTTTGATGTTCTTTTGAGCAATGGCGACGATGTTGCCGTAGGTCATCGAAAAGATCGAAGCCACCACAAAGAGCAGCACCCACATCGGTTTGAATGAAGCGAGCGCCACAAAAAACATCCTGAGGAGAATCGCCAAGGCGGCTGCTTTTGGTGCAAGCGATAAAAAGGCGGTGACTGGAGTAGGCGCACCTTGATAGGTATCAGGAATCCAGGCATGGAAAGGCACCGCACCAATTTTAAATCCCAATGCTGCAAAGATCAGAATGAAGCCAATCGCTAGCCCATAACTACCTTCTGTCCCAGCCATTTCTGAAAAGACTAAGGTGCCGGTTTCTCCATAGACCAGGCTGATGCCATAGGCCAAGAGCCCTGCGGCGAAGACTCCGAGGATGAAGAATTTCAATCCGGCTTCCGAGGATCGTTGATCGTCTCGGAGATAGGCGACTAAGACGTAAAATCCGAATGTAGAAAATTCCAATGTCACAAACACCGATAACAAGTCGTTCGATGAGGCCATGAACATCATGCCGATTGCCGACATGAGGACCATGAAATAATACTCACCCTTAAAGAAGCGGAATTCCTGTACATAATCGATGGACATGAAGAGGACCAGAGCTGTGGCGCCTACGATAATGATCTTGAATAAGATCGCCATATGATCCAGAACATACATATCTTTAAACAGCGCACCCGTTGTCCCGTTTTGATCAAAGACGAATAACATGAAGGCGGTGATGCCTAATCCGGCAATACTCAAATACGCGAGTTTTTGATGGGTTATGCGTTTGAGCGAGAAATCGAGCGCTAGGATGACGCACAACCAGATCGTCAGGAAAATCTCTGGCATCAAGAGGATGAGATCTGCCGCGGTGAGTGAGAGATTAAATTGCATCATGATGTAAATCGCTAATTGGTATTTCTACCCCACCTTAGTCCTCCCCTTACAAAGGGGAGGACTAAGGTTTATGGAAGTAAGCCTTGTGAGTTTTGGGTGACTAAGGGGGCCACTTGGTTGATTCGGTCGATCATGGGTTCAACGGTTGAGCTCACCACGTCATAAAAATGACCAGGGAAAATACCTAAGATAATACTGCATGCGATCAATAGGATAAGGGGCATTCGGTCGATCCAATTTTTGGCATCGGCTGTATGGGCAAATTCAGGATCCAATTTCCCGTAAAACAGTCCTCGCATCATTTTGAACATATAGGCCATCGTGAGGACGATACCCAGAACGGCGACGACGACTTGCAGTGGGTATTTATCCCAGCTACCGACAATAATCATGATTTCGGCCACGAAGTTGATGGTCCCTGGCATGCCGATGGAGGCCATGCAGCCCACAATGAACGCGCCGGCAATAAACGGCATTTTTTCTGAGAGGCCACCTAATGAAGGAATGTCTCGCGAGTGAGTTTGGTCATAGACCCAACCAGCCATGGCAAACAGCATGCTTGTCGCTAATGCATGCGCAAACATATAAATCACGGCGCCGGATAGACTGATGTAACTCAAAGCGGCCATACCTAGGAAAATGTAGCCCATGTGACTGGAACTGGAGTAGCCAATGACATATTTGGTGTCTTTGGCAAAATACGATACAAGTCCGCCATAAATAATTGAGCCAATACAGAGGACGGCCGCGATCCACATCAGGTCTCGCGTGGCTTCAGGCAGAATTTCAAAGCCCACTCGAATAATCGAAAAATGCCCGAGTTTCATGAGAACACCAGCATGCAACATGCTGGTAGCGGCAGGAGCGGCGGCATGACCGACTGGCGACCAAGAATGCAACGGCCAAATT
>JAJDBQ010000249.1 GCA_029261255.1 Nitrospirales bacterium | reverse complement strand
ATTATTCCTTCATATTGTACGCTTACCTATTCGTTTCCATGATGCGAATAGCTCTGGGCGACTGATGGCACGCGTTGTGAGTGATGTGAATGAAATGGCTAATGCCATCCCGAATGTCCTCAAGGATATGTTTCAACAAGGGTTGACCTTTATCGTCTTAATTAGTGTAGCGTTTTACCGAAATTGGGAATTGGCCTCTGTGGTGTTAGTGTTGATGCCCCTGTCGTCATATGTTTTGATACGTGTGGGGAAACGTATTCGCAACCTTTCCAGGCGAGGGCAGGAATCGATTGGTAGCATGGCCTCTGTACTTAAAGAGGCCTTTACCGGCATAAAAATTTTCAAAGCCTATGGGCAGGAAGAAAAAGAGGGCCAACGATTTTCAGAAATGAATAAGGTCTATCGGAGAGTTCAAGTCAAGTCTTCTCAGGCTTCTGCAATTTCTTCTCCCTTGCTCGAAATCATTGGGGCCTGTGGAATAGCGTTTATTATTTGGTATGGTGGGGGCTTAGTAATTGCTGGAGAAATGACATCTGGCGATTTCTTTTCCTTCCTGGCTGCCTTATTCATGGCTTACGCTCCAGTACGTAAGTTGTCAGGTGCGAATTCCTCAATTCAACGGGCTTTAGCGGGTGGAAAACGGGTGTTTTCTGTATTGGACCTTGATAGTGAATTGGCAAAAGATGAAGGAAAACAAATACTTCCTTTGATTAAACGGCAATTAGCTTTCACCAATGTCAGTTTTTTATATGAAGGGGCCAAAGACCCTTCCTTGGATCGTGTGAATCTGACTGTCCGGGTCGGTGAAGTCGTCGCCTTAGTGGGAGCCAGTGGCAGCGGTAAGACCACATTGGTGAGTTTGGTGCCAAGATTTTATCGTCCGACAGAAGGACAGGTAACCATTGATGATATGGACATCCGATCAGTTGATCGATCATCATTACGTCGGCAAATCGGTATTGTGTCTCAAGAAACGGTGTTATTTGATGATCTGATCCGGAATAATATTGCCTATGGTCGGCCTGATGCGACAGAAGAGCAAATTGTTGAGGCGGCTCGTGCTGCCTATGCCTGGGAATTTATCGAACGGCTGCCGCAGAAGCTTGATACCTTTGTCGGGGAAAATGGCTTGAAATTATCCGGTGGACAGCGACAACGATTGGCCATAGCCCGAGCGATTTTGCGAGATCCTCCAATTCTCATTCTCGATGAGGCGACATCGGCCTTAGATTCAGAATCAGAGAAACTTGTGCAACAGGCGCTAGCCAACCTCATGAAAGGTCGAACGACGTTGGTCATTGCCCATCGGCTTTCGACCGTGCAACATGCTGACCGGTTGGTGGTGATGCAGAAGGGTCGAATCGAAGAAATAGGGACTCATGCTGAATTATTACAAAAAGGTGGCGTGTATACGCGGCTGTATCAAACACAATTTCAGCTGACTCAGCTTGACCCGCTTCCCGCAAATTAAGTTCTCTTCAACCACGAGTGGCGTATGAAGAAATTCCTCACCTTGTCCGTTCTTCCTATTCTTGCATCATCTAGTATTCGACTGTTGGGAAAGATGATGAATGTGGGAACCGTTGGCGGTGAAAAAGTCGATACCTTCACTCGTAAGGGGACGCCGATCATTATTGCCTTTTGGCATGGACGGCAAGTCATGATGCCCTTGGCTTATCGAGGAACGTCTGCCTCAATCCTGATCAGTCAACATCGCGACGGAGAGATCATTGCCACGATCATGAAAAAATTTGGTTTTCGTGCCATTCGGGGATCCTCGTCTCGAGGAGGTATTCCAGCTCTTCGCAAGCTCGTTGGGGCGGGACGTCAAGGGCAGGATTTGGTCATTACGCCAGATGGCCCTCGTGGTCCAGCGCGGCAGATTCAGATGGGTGTCATATCTTTGGCCAAGCTCACAGGTTTTCCTATTGTGCCGTTGACCTTTGCATCCTCAAAAAAAAAAGTGTTCTCGAGTTGGGATAGTTTTCAAATACCCCTACCGTTGTCAAATGGGTTATTTGTATGGGGAGACCCTATTTGGGTGACATCTAAGCAAAAAAAAGATGATCTGCTTCAACAGGGTCTGCTCTTAGAACGTGAGTTGAATCGGTTGACCGATCACGCTGATTTGGCTGTACGACAGGCTGATCCGGTGACGTATTATCTTCAGAATGCGAATCAAGAATTGTCTGCTTCTTCCAAGTAACATTCATCATGTTTTGGTTGATCTATAATGTCTTGCTGGTATTGGCTTCCCCAGTCATCGTGGGTCTGCTCCTGACGAGGAAACGATGTCAGAGAGGGTTGCGGGGAAGATTGGGGAAAGTACCCAACGAATTGCAGCATCTTTCTGATCCCGTCGTGTGGGTTCACGCTGTGTCACTCGGAGAGGTGACTGCTGTTCTGCCATTGCTCAGGGCCATGAAGGAAGCTGACCCTCAGCAAGTCATAGTGGTGTCTACGGTCACCGAAACGGGGCGTGAGATGGTGTTGAATCAATTGAAAGGGGTAGCGATACATTGTTATGCCCCTCTGGATTTTTGGTGGGCGGTCAATCGGTATGTTCGGGTCTTGAATCCGAGCCTGTTTCTCCTGGTTGAATCAGAAATTTGGCCAAATTTATTGACATCGCTTTCGCAACATCAGGTGCCTGTGTGTTTGGTGAATGGGCGAATTTCTTCACGTTCTTTTTCTCGATATCAGATGGTAAAAAGATTGATGAAGCGGATATGGTCATTCCTGGATTTGGCGTTGATGCAAACGGCTCAGGATGCTGAACGAATCAAGCAGTTAGGGGCGAACCAGGATGTGGTTCACGTAACGGGTAATATGAAATTTGACCAAGTCGTTGATCCCCATGAAAAATTTTCTTCAATCCAGGCCATAAGGGCAACGTTAGGTGTCAGGGATACGGAGTTAGTGATCGTGGCTGGTAGCACGCATCCTCAAGAAGAAGAGCAATTGTTGCAGGCCTATCAGTCATTGTCTCAATCGAAAAAAAATCTCGTCCTGGTCTTGGCCCCGAGACACATTGAACGAGTGTCCGAGCTAGAAGCGGTGATTGCTCGTTTCGGATTGTCGTATGTTCGACGCACTCACATGAATGATGAGAATGTTGTCTCAATCGAACAAAATTCTCCACGTGTCATTTTGTTGGACTCGAGAGGGGAATTACCCTATGTGTATCGTGTGGGCTTCGTAGGTTTTGTTGGAGGGACGTTGGTTCCAATCGGTGGGCATAACCTTTTAGAGCCGGCGCAATGGGGGCGGCCTGTGATGTTCGGTCCGCATGTCGATCATTGCCAAGATATTGCACGTCAATTGCTGCAAGCCGGCGGGGCTGTTCAAATTCATGAGCCTAGAGATCTCGGTTCTCATCTTTTGCATTTGCTCGAGAATTCTTCTGAGGTGGAGCAGATGGGGAAAAAAGCGTTATCAGTGGTTGAACAGAACCGAGGTGTCGTGCAAAAAAACCTGAAGATGATTAGACAGTTGTCGATTCATCAAGCTATCACCACGGGGCTCGTCTCTCCTAGCCTCGATTCTTCTGAGATCACATATCTTAAATAATCAGGATGAATCATGACGACGTATATCTTCCTAGCCTCGTTGTCGGAAATAGCGTTGAACCCTTGTTCCCTGTGAATCCCATTCCCTCTTCTCGACCTCCTTTACATCACCGACTTTGGGAATGGTTTCAAGAACATTCTCCTTGGCTGTTACGAGGTGCTGCTATCCCTTATCGTATGCTTGTCAGCGTTCGGCGAAAAGCCTATCAGCGTGATTGGCTGCGGCAACATCATTTGCCAAAGCCTGTGGTGAGCGTGGGGAATCTTACGGTTGGTGGTACGGGTAAAACGCCATTGGTGATATGGCTAGCACAGCAGCTCCATGCTAATGGTCAGCGTGTGGCGATTTTGAGTCGTGGGTATGGGCGGCAGGCACCTTCTGGAAATGTCATGGTGTCCGATGGGGCGGGCTTCGTGAAAGATTGGCGAATGGCCGGGGATGAGCCATGGATGATTGCCATGAATTGCCCATGGGCCATTGTGGCAGTGGGACCTGATCGACATCGCTTAGGACAATGGGTGCTGGAACAGATGGATTGCGACTATTTTATCTTGGATGATGGCTATCAGCACTTGTCTTTGTATCGTGATCTGGATGTGTTGTTGTTTGATGCCACGGATGTCAAGGGACTCGCTGGCGTGTTGCCAGCCGGCCGCTTGAGAGAGCCGCTAGATGGGATGGACGGGTCTGAAGCGTTTGTTTTTACTCGTGCCGATTCCCTGGCATCCATTCAGCCAGTACGAGAGCGTATTGAAGATTCTTTGGGGCAATCTATTTCCCCTATTGTTCTGAAGTCAGTATTGAAGCAGGTTGAGCATCTTGTGACTGGGCAAGTCCGAGCGGTGGATATATTAGTGAAAACGCCACTCTTGGTGGTAAGCGGGATTGGCAATCCGCAATCATTTTGTGAAATGCTGAAGCGCAGTGGTTGCGAGGTGTGTGAAGAAATTCAGTTTCCTGATCATTGTGACTATGGCCAGAATGAAATCGACGTAATTCGGAGAACAATGAAACAATTCATCGGTGCGATAGCGGTCACCACGGAAAAGGATGCTGTGAAACTTAGGGAATGGTTTGCGGAAGATGATCCATTCTTTGTGATCAGTATGAACATGGAATTTCTCATGGGAGAAGATCATTTGCAAGATCTTTGTGAACAAACTGGTTTGGTTGCAGTAGATTAATCATGTTTCTTGATCTCAAGTGTTGGTCATGAGTTTCTCTTCGCCCAACAATATACTTGTTCGTGTGCCGAATTGGATTGGTGATGCCGTGATGTGCCTGCCAGCGTTGATGGATATTCGCGAGTGTTTTGTGGACGCAAACATCACTATTTTGGCGAGGCCAACCATTGCTGAAATGTTACGCGAGCAATGTGGAATCAATGATGTTCTGATTTTCGAGAATCAAACGACTCACCGCGGAATATTCGGACTCTTGAAGTTGAGTCACATCATCCGAAAGAGGACGTTTGATATGGCCGTACTGTTTCAAAATGCGTTTGAGGCTGCTGTGCTGACTTCAATTTCTAACATTCCGACGCGAATCGGGTATGCAACTGATGGTCGAGCATGGCTTCTCTCTCAGTCCGTTCAGCGTCCTTCGGATCGATCCCTCCATCAGATGCACTACTATCAACAGCTAGTCGCAGCTATTACAAAGCACCCTTCGAAAGACCGGAAGCCGCAGCTGGTTGTGAGTGAAAAAGATCAGAAGACATGCGAAGGGAAATTTCCTGAAGTGTTTGCGCCATCCGACATGCTGTTGATTGGAATCAATCCAGGCTCGATCTATGGCTCGGCTAAACGTTGGCTCCCTGAACGATTTGCAGAATTAGGAGATCGAGTAGTGGCGCAGATGCTCAAGGAACATCCAGAGTATTCATCTGTTCGCTGTCTCCTCATGGGCGGTAAAGGTGAGGAAGCACTGGGGCGAGAGATTGCTGATCGAATGGGCTCTCAGCCTATTCTACTGTCAGGGAAAACGTCTATTCGTGAGTTGATGTGTATTTTGAGGCGTTGTACCATTCTCGTCACAAACGATACTGGTCCGATGCATATGGCTCAATCACTGGGAGTACCAGTTGTGGCGATTTTCGGGTCAACGGATCCGGAAACAACGCGTCCATCTGGAGGAGAGCAGGCTTTGGTGCGTACGAAGGTGAGATGCGCACCCTGCCTCTTACGAGCTTGTCCGATTGACCATCGTTGTATGACAGGAGTTTCTACAGATCAGGTTATGTCCGCTGCGATGAAACTGATAGAGGGAACTTTCATTTTTTCTTAAACGCACGAATACGTGAACTGATGGACACATCACGACGAAAAAATATTGCCGTGTTCTTGGATCGAGATGGAACATTGAATCAGGATAGTGGATATGTGACAGTGCCTGAACAATTGATTCTCTTCTCTGGAGTTCCCGAAGCCCTTGCCCGTTTGAATCAACTGGGGGTCCAGGTTATTCTTGTGACGAATCAATCGGCAATTGGCCGTGGTTGGCTGACGACTGAAGGGCTACAACGCATTCATCAAAGGCTAGCAGATCTTCTCCGAGTTCAAGGAGGTTCGATTGATGACGTGTTTTTTTGCCCTCATCGCCCTGATGAAGGTTGTGCCTGTCGAAAGCCTGAGGCAGCCATGATTACTCAAGCGGCAGAACGTTATTCTCTTGACCTGTCTCAGAGTTTTTTTGTGGGGGATAAGTCGAGTGATTTAGACGCCGCACATCGAGCTGGAGTCCCAGGTGTTCTGGTGATGACCAGCGACTATAGCGAAGCTGCCCTGAAGGCGAGGGATGAAGGACAATTCTCCATTGCTCATGTGGCTCAGACGTTTGTCCATGCCGTTGATTGGATAGAGAGCGAATTGTTGGGGAGATGTTAGGTTTCTACAATAGGATGGATTCTCTCATTTTGAAAAACAATGAGAGATATTCGGCAGAACGATAGGACCACAACGTTCATGGCAGTCTCTCCTCGACGCATCCTGGTCATCAAGCTAAGTTCTTTAGGTGATATTGTCCACACGCTCCCCGCAGTTGCTGCGCTTCGGAACCGATTTCCATCTGCTAAGGTAAGTTGGTTAGTGAAGTATCAATGGGCCTCGATTTTGGAAGGAAATCCTGATGTTGATGAAGTCTGGTCGGTTGATGTGTCATATCCAAATTGGCCTCGATTGATCCGAGATCTTCGCCAACGTCAATACGATCTCGTCGTAGATTTCCAGGGACTCTTTCGTACAGGAATTCTTGGAGTTCTTTCTGGTGCGAAAAAGCGAGTAGGGTTTTCACGAGCAAGGGAAGGTGCGCGATGGATGTACACGGATCGAGTGTCGTTACCCGGAGAAGATGAATCTTCTTGGCGTCTATTGCCGATGCATGCCGTTGACCGAAATTTGGCGATCGCAAAATTTCTTGGTGCGGATGTTTCTTGTTCGATGTTCCATTTGCCTGAATTGGATGATGACAAAAAAATCATTGGTGATCTTTTACAACAATCTGGTGTTGAAGGGCATACGCAACTTATAGGATTAGCTCCCTGGAGCCGTTCGGCATTAAAATCATGGCCTTTGAGTAGTTTTGTGGAGTTAGCTGAAGAAATTATGCGTTCATCCAAAGATCGTGTGGTGCTCATAGGAGGCCCATCTGACGTCATCTTCGCCAAGGAATTTGGTAAACTTGAAGCCCTGGGACTGATCAATACAGTGGGAAAATTTTCCTTGCGCCAATTGCCTCCATTGTTGCGACGGATGAATGCGGTCATAGGTAATGATTCGTCACTGATTCATTTAGCGGTTGGAGTCGACACTCCAGTGTTGGCAATTTTTGGTCCAACGGAACCCAAAGCCACAGGGCCCTATCCGCTAGCGAGACATACGGTGCAACGCACTGAATTGCCCTGCAGTCCCTGTGGGCAACGAACGTGTCGGAACACTAATTACTTGGAATGTTTGGATAGTATCTCTGTTCGTTCAGTGTTAGAAGCCATGCACAGAATGATGGCGACTCAACATGGTTGATGTTGAAAGGAATGGGATAATGAACAGCATGGGTTTCTCCATCTTACAAATGGCAGATCATGGATAAGGCACATGCACGGTGCAAACTATCAGCGGTGGTGATTGCCTTTAATGATGCACCCAATATGCGACGGTGCCTGGAAAGTTTACAGTGGGTCGATGAGATCGTCGTGATTGATTCGCATAGCACGGATGGGACGACAGAAATTTGCTTGGAATATACGGACAAAGTTTTCCATTATCCGTTTCAAGGGTTTGGTGCCTTGAGAAATCAGGCTATGACCCATGCTGCGCATGATTGGATTTTCAGCTTGGATACGGATGAATGGACGACGCCTGAGATTCAGCAAGAAATCAAAAATTTGTTAGTGCAAGAGCCTTTAGTGAAAGCCTATTTTGTGCCTCGTCGAAACTATTTTCTTGGCCGCTGGGTCAAACATTGTGGGTGGTATCCCGATTATCGCCAACCACAATTATTTCATAGGGCCCATATGCAGTATGGAGAGGCCTTAGTTCATGAAGGGTTTGAATTGAATGGGCAATCTGGCTACCTTCAGTCGCATGTTGAGCAGATACCCTTTCGAAGCATTGATCAATATTTTGCGAAGATGGATCGATATTCAACCTTGAGAGCTAAAGATATGCATCATCAAGGTCGACGTTTTCGAGCTCATCAGTTGATCTCCCACCCATTGTTTACATTTTTGAAAATGTTTGCATTTCGTGGTGGCATCCTTGATCGAAAGCCTGGGCTTATTCTCTCCATTCTGTATGCGTATTATACGTTTGTGAAATATGCAAAGTTATGGGAACTTCAAGAGAAAGTGTGAGGAAACGTCTTCCAGTTTTTTTAGTAAATCGTTCAGGCTCGTGTATCCGTGTTGCTGACAAATCAAGTGTATGGGAAAAAAATTTCGTATATTGCATACCGAGTCCTCTCGGGGGTTAGGCGGGCAGGAATATCGTGTGTTGGCTGAAGCAAAAGCGATGGGTCTTCGTGGTCATGAGGTAGTTATAGCTGCTCCAGCGAACAGTCAGTTGGCCAGACTAGCGAAGGAAGGAGGGCTTCATTGTGAAGCGATTCCTGTAGGGATTAGCGGATGGGGACGATTGGTGCCATTATTTCTCAAGTTGTTGGTGAAACATCAGATTCAAATCGTTCATACTCATGGGTCACAGGATAGCTGGACGGCATCTATGGCTGGGCGATTGTCTTCACTTCGACCAGTCATTATCCGGACTCGCCATAAGAGTACCCCTGTCTCGGTATCCTTTCGGCATGATGTGTTATATCGATATCTGCCCCATGCTGTGTCCACAACAGGTGAGGCGGTGCGGCAACAGTTGATCGTTCAGAATCGCCTTAGTCCTGATGCCGTATTCTCAATCCCGACCGGAGTGGATATGAAAAGGTTTCAACCTGGTATACCGACTGTGGAATTGCGGGAAAGTTTCGGTATTCAGGGTGAGCAACCTGTGATAGGAACGGTATCTTTTCTTCGTCTGGAAAAAGGGCTGGATGTGTTGGTGGATGCGGTGTCTTTGTTACAGAATGAATTTCCAAACGTATGTTGTCTGATCGTAGGAACCGGCCAGGAACACGAAAAACTTCTTGCACACATTCGGCAGAAGAAATTAGATGAAACGGTCATATTGGCGGGATTTCGGAAAGATATTCCGGAGTTATTAAGCACTATGGATGTATTTGTGTTGCCGTCATTAGAAGAAGGTATGCCGCAATCTTTACTGCAGGCCCTGGCCATGGAACGTGCGGTGGTCGCATCTTCGGTGGGGGGAGTGCCAGAGATTATTCGTGACGGACAAACTGGATTTCTGGTGTCCTCGCAGAATCCTGCCGCTCTGGCCGAAAAAATTGGAGTGTTACTACGTAATCCTGATCAACGAAAAGTTTTTGGCCAGGGAGGACGTCGGGCCATTGCTGACAGCTATTCGTTAGACGCCATGCTCCAAAAAACGGAAGAACTCTATTCTCATTTATGGGAAGAGAGAAAAAATAGGGCGGCCTGAAACATTTTCTTATTTGTATTATTAAACAGATGAGCTAAAGAACAACGTATGGTTTGCGTTACTGGAGATGTTCATCAGCGATCCTATCGAGGGACAGATACACCATTTTCACCATGTTCAGAGGTAGAGCTGGCGATAAAGTATGCGGATATTGCTGCTCGGTATGGTATCCGAATCACCTTATTCTTAACAGGGAAAGCCTGTCTTGAAGAGTCAGAACGTGTGAAACAGCTAGCCGATATGTCTCATTGTGAAATTGGAGGACATACATTTGCGGCGTTCCGTGACCCGTGGTCGAAAATCTATAAAAAGATTTTTGGGACTCCTTGGGGAAGAGAAGCGCACCAAAGGGGCGATATTGAAAAGACGATTGAGAGCATTCAGTCCGTTACGGGAAAACGCATTTCTGTTTGGCGGAATCATAGTTACATTCGTACAGCCGATACGCCACGATTGCTTGAAACCGCTTCTATTCAATGGGTCTCAGATGAAGTGAACTCGACAAAACTTTCTTGGGAATCCCTGTCTCCAAAGCTCAGGTCATTGCCGATTAATGTCTCCCCCGATCATGAGCATCTGTTACATGGAAAATATCAACATGGTAAAGCCAAACCATCAAAACTTGAAGGACGCGTCTCGATCACCGAATGGGGGAAGCAGGTCCAAGAAAAGGTTCAATCCGTTTCTGAGGCAGATGGGATTGCCACGATTTTAGTGCATCCGCTCTGCATGGAGATTGCTGATGGCATGATAGCGTTTGAAGATTTATGCAAATTTTTGCAACCGTTTAACAATTGTTGGGTTTCCCAAGCGGCTTCTTGAATTGAATGATGGGTGTGAATACGATGAACAGCTCTTCTCTTTCGACGGTCATTATTACGAAGAACGAAGAAC
>JAJDBQ010000248.1 GCA_029261255.1 Nitrospirales bacterium | reverse complement strand
GCTGACCAAGCCGTTCATTCAGAAAATGATATCCGCATTACCCGCACTACCACCCATCGATCTCCTCATGCCGGTTCCTCTGCATCCGCAACGGCTACGAGAACGCGAATACAACCAATCCCACTTGTTGGCTCATGGACTTAGTCAACATCTCCAGATCCCCTTACTCATATCATGTCTTCTTCGTATTCGACCGACCGTGCCACAAACATCCCTCTCGAAAAAAGAGCGGCTCACGAATCTCCGCCGGGCGTTCTCGGTAGACAACGCCTCTCACATTAAAGACAAACGTATTATGTTAATCGACGACGTCTTCACAACGGGGACCACCCTTCATGAATGCGCCAAGACTCTTCGCAAAGCCGGCTCAGGTCCTGTCTATGGGCTAACACTCGCTCGAATGCTCTAATTTTGAGTAAGAAGTGAAACGTAAGGAGTGAGAAGCAAGAGGAAAGAAATTCCTCTCGAGTATCTTTTTCAATTTTGTTGTTCTCATCTCCTAATTTTTCACAATCTATGACAGACTCTGATCAAGATTCCCGGCAATGAAAATGATATATTTGAGACGAGGAGATTTTGCCCGATGCCGATTTATGAATATCACTGTGAAGACTGCCGCCAACACAGCACCTATCTCATTCTTCAAGGGCACTCATCCACGTTGGCCTGTAAACATTGCAAAGGGCACCAACTGGAACGCATCATGTCCCGCTTTGCGTCACCAAAATCGGAAGAAGCTCGCATGGAAGCTCTCGCCGATCCGAGTAATTTTGGCGACATCGACGAAAACGACCCTAAAAGCATGGCGCGCTTTATGAAAAAGATGGGCAAGGAAATGGGAGAAGATGTCGGAGAAGACATCGACGAAGCCATGGAATCGATGGGAGATGGCGGGTCACAAGAGGACAGCATGAGTCTGCCAGACATGGAATAAAGACCGTGAGGCGTGAGGCGTGAGGCGTGAGGCGTGAGGCGTGAGGCGTGAGGCGTGATAATATGGAAAAGGGAAACTGAAAGGAATACCTTCTCTCTAGCTCCTGATTCCTAACTGTTTACTCCATGGTATTTTTTTTCGAGGACGTCCTCGTCCTGCACCCGCGGCAAAAATGTTTCCAACATTCCCGCACACTACAGACAGTGTGGCACTCCAAAGGAACACCCCATTCAGAGCACATGTCTTGACTTTTCTCTAGGTTTGGGTAAGCTACACTCAATAATTCCACACAAAACCTTCGAGATGTTTCGCGACCAACCATGAGCATGTTTGCCGGACAATATTACTGCAAAATTGACGAGAAGGGGCGCTTCGTCGTCCCGACCCATATTCGGGAAGACATCGAAGCCAATGGGAATAGTCTCATGTTTTTGAAAAGCCAAGATATGCCCGTCTTGGCGTACACAAAGCCCGAATGGGACAACCGGCTTCAACAAGCCAAAGACACACTCGATGAAGATCAACGCCGACTCTTCATGTATCACATGGTGTCTGAAGTCACCCCTTCAGAAATGGACCGCGCTGGCCGCATTCTCATTCCTAGCCGATTGCGCAAACTCATACCCGTCGATGACGAACAAGAAGTCGTCATCGTAGGCATGTTTCATCGACTGGAAGTGTGGAACCCCTCGGAATGGCGTCTGTATGCTCGGAAGAACGAAGAGGCCTATGAGCAGAATTTAGGCAAAATTCAAGGCATTCTGTAAACAACGCGCACTCCACGTTCTTCAGCTCTCTCCGAGTATCGTTTCACATTCAACTGAGGCGGCCATTGAGACCCATTCGAATTCGTACACTTCCCCAGCTCCAACAGACCAAAGGGAAAGGTGGCTTAGTCCTCGTCTCCCGTTCTGCTCAACGATCCAAGATACGAGCGAGCAATCAGGATTGGACGAATCTTGGCGGTGACTCCCTTGCGCCCCGCGAACTCTTCCTCGTCTTACCCTTGCCTCCCAGTATCAACCATCAATATGCCACGGTGAACGGCCGCCGCGTTCTCTCAGCTACCGGTCGGCACTATAAAATTGCCGTGGGAAAACATCTCTCAGCCCTGCTACATCTATCTCCACACCGTGCTGATTTTTTTGAAGAGCTAGGAACACAAGCGCTCAGTCTTTCGATTCGGTTTTACTTTAAAACCGCATTACGACGGGATTTAGATGGAGGACTCAAAATCGCACAGGATGCCATCTGCCAAGCCATCAGCCTCAATGACAATCGCATCACCCAAATTCATTTGCACAAAGATACTGATGCCACTCGCCCCAGAATGGAATGTACCCTCACCCTCCAACAACCACTCATCACAACACCCAAAAACGCCCGGAAACGCTTAACAGCCGTCCCCGCACCAAATGGGCAATCTCCGTCAACCACCTGACCAATCACAATGACGCAGAGGAACACTCGTATTCTTCTCATTGAAGACGAGTTTCGTTGATGCTCTTCAGTTAGTTTAGTTTAAAATTTCGAGGAGATGACTGCGCGGGAGAGAGAATGGAAGACGACGGTAAGCGGATGCTTGGCGTTTCTCTTTGGTTGATCCGTGAGTTGAGGGAAACAAAAACCCATTTTCTTCCCCATTTTATGTCGGACCAGACCTGGCAACCAAATACTATCACCGAGATAGTGCAGTTTAACGGACACTTTAGCATCCACTGGCACTGGAGGAATTTGGTCTCTTGAAAACTCGACAAGCATGCCTTGTGAGCTTAAATTCAGAACACGACCTTTGCACACAGTACCCTGCCCACACCGAATCACAACCGGCAGGACTTGCTGTGGCTTGACCGACATCCGGCGAACAATCCGCCGCTCTTTTTGCGCCACAGCATTAAGGCGGTGAGAGTCAGTCTCGAGAAGAGCCGTTTTTCCCATAACTAGGTATTCGACGAAACCGTTTCCGGCGATTCAAATGCCTTCCACGCTTCATCTTCACTGTTAAAAATTGGAATCCATTCATGAATTTCTGTGAGTTCTAAGACATCTCGGACAAATCCGAGTGGGGCAATAATACCCATTTTCCCGTCAATTCGTTGGAAGCGGCGTTGCGCCAGGACCAACCAGCCCAATGCCGAGCTATCGATGAACGACACGGCCACCATATTGAGGACAACAAACCGATACCCTTGGGTGATCGCATGATCGATTCGCCACTTGAAATCTTGACGAGCATGTTGATCAAAGCGTCCAATAAATGTTTCAACAACCGTATGTTCACTTAAACTGCGCTCTGACACGCTCATAAAGTCCTCCCCTTCGAATACATCACCTGCCCTGTGTATCGGCTGAGACAGAAGAACTCTTAACGATGACAAGAAAACTGAGAGATTGGCATTGTTGAAGAACAAAGATGGGGATTACGGACGAGGGGACAGGCGAAGGATCACATCATCAATATATTGAAAAGGAGCATGTTTCCCAGGCAGGCTTGTAAAAGGACGAGTGATATGCAGGCGGATGCTATGCTCGCCAGCCTGAACCGGATGGTGGGCATTGAAGTGATGCCGGAGAAGGCTATTATTCTTGATTGGCCCAATATCGTAACTGGCGATGACGTGATCATCCACAATCCACTGAAACAGCCCTCCAGCCAAATTTCGTCTATCTTTAGGAGAATGATAGGTCACGGCTACATGAGCTGAAAGATTTAAGGTCCCTGTGTTGGTGGTGATCAGGATGACCATGCCTCCGCCTTGTTCAGGGTGCCCATCCTTCTCATGTCGTCGTTGCCCCACTTTAAACTTGAGGGCTTTTGATGCTTGTCCCTCTTCTACCGTTTCAAACAGTTCCACCAGAGGCCAGCCTGTCTCCCCGACCGTTCCATTTGGCGTGACAAAGGTTTCCCACGGCGCCATCTCATCGCTCTCAATATTCATCTGGTTGAGGATTTCGGCTTGGCTAAGCCCAACACTGCTCAAAACCAGAACACTGCAAAGCCAAAAGACCTTATCCAGTGAACACCCTGATATCCATCCTAACCTCCAAGCGTACTTCCTGTTTGTTACATTCACCATCACAAGACCAAGATCAGCTTATTTGCCAAATGGGTTTTTTTCGAGAACCACCTTCGGTATGATACCAGGCTATTTTTCCAAGGAGCCGATTTCATGCTGGCACAATGCAGACATAACTTTCTACCATCCTGTCCTTACGCCACGATCATCCTGGGATTCGGCTGGTTCTTGGGTTTTTTCCTAAGTGTATCCGGCGCACAGCCGACTATGAACACCACACCCGAGGTTCCCCTCAATGAGATCCAACATGTACTCATTACCACCCTGGCTCTCACCGAAAGAGGGCTGCAGGATTCGGCTTCCATCAATCAAGTTGTCAGCAAACGGTTGGAACAGGCAGGTTTTAGCCCGGTTACTGACGCCAAGATGCCCCACGATATCACCGTGAGAGTCAAATGCGAAGAGCGAAAATCAAAGACAGGGCCCGGCAAACACCGTAAAGGTGGCCATGCCAATTCAGCAACTTCTCGGCTATGGCAGGGGCCTGCCTGCCATATTTCCTATCGACAGCATGGCAAGCCAACACTTTGGGGCTGGGAAGTTCGTACGGTGTTTGAAGAAGCCAGTCAAGCGGCCAAAGCAGCAGGTGCAACCAATAGCGGGCTGTATGCCCTACAAGAGCTAGAGGCCCAACTCTCGAAAGATAACTTCCCTCTCTACTTAGCCGCTGAATGGGGGCAGTCTGATCGCTTAATCACCCTATTCAAACAGGCAATCGATCAGCCAGACCATCGCCGTCTCATTCTTGAATTACTCGGCCCGCTGAAATCACCGAAAGTCCTCACCACAATCCAAGAAACCACGCATGACCCCGTTCTTGCCTTGCCAGCAATTGAAGCTCTAGGGAATCAAGGGGAAGTTGCCATTCCGATCCTGGTTGAGGTCTTGGATACTCCTGGAGACCCGGAGCAACAACGAGCGGCCCTACAAGCACTCAGGGAAATATCTACACACAGCGCAACTCCAGTCCTTTTTGAGAAATTTGTTCAGCAATTAGAATCCCCAGACCCTCGCATGCAAACCATCGCTGTCCGAGGGTTAGGGTCATTGGGCAATCAACTGGCTGTTGACCCGATCAATGCCCTGAACGTTCAAGCATGGTCGAACCCGTCCACCCATCCTGATATGCATGCATTACGAGAAGCCCTCAATGACGCCCTCTATCAGTTAGACCCTCAAGCCGGATCCCACTAACAAGGAACACTCCATCTACCTGGAACCCTCTTACTCGCCACCGCTTAAACGCTAAGCAGGTTTCCTGGGTCTCATCGTCATACACGAGCAGGAACTCTTGGCTTTACTTTTACCTAGAGTCCGACATAGGCTTTTCCAAGCATGTTTGGGATGATTCTTCATGGGGGAACGGCACAATCGTATGAAGCCCACACCAAAGCGACAATCCACACAATCTGCAGAAACCCTCAGGGCCCAGAATCTTTCCCAGGAAGCCCATCGCCTCTTTCAAGAAACCGTTACACATCATCAAGCGAAACGTTTCCAACAGGCAGAAGCTGGCTACGATCAGATCCTGAGTCAATTCCCTGCACATCCAGATTCGCTTCATCTTCGAGGTCTCCTAGGATATCAACTTGAAAACTATGGACTTGCCTTCGATTTCATTCAACAGGCCATTATTCTTGACCCCGGCAAACCTCATTATTTTTTTAACAAAGCGTTAGTCTTAGAAAAGGAAGAACGGTGGGAGGAAGCCATCTCAGCGTACCAAGAATCCATTAAGCTCAAGCCACAATATATCGAAGCCTGGAGCAATGTCGGAAATGTCTTTCGTCGGCAACGACAATGGGAGAAGGCCATAGCTGCCTATGAAGAGGCCAGAAAGCTCAAACCGCAATCGGCTGATCTCCTGAATAATGTAGGTGTCGTGTATAAGGAAAAAGGCGACTTAACCCAAGCGTTGGCACAGTATCAACAGGCCACGAATCTGTCCCCCCAACATGCTGAAGCCCATCACAATATGGGGGTCGTGCTGAAGGACCTAGGAAACCTGGATGAAGCCGCTCAGGCTTTCCGACAAGCACTCACCCTCAAACCCACCTACGCCAATGCCCATTACCACCTAGGATTAGTATTGCTCTGGCAACAACATACGACGGAAGCCCTTACCTGCTTCCAACGCTCGGCTGATCTCACCTACAACCACGGGCAAGGAATGGCTCCAGCCTTTGTCACCAAAGCAAGACTCAAACACGATGCAGAACAACTGGCCTATCTATCAGCCCATGTTCCCTCGATACGCTTTCCTAAAGACTATGTTGAAGCCCTAGGCACGACAACCGCAGGGCATGACAAGGAAATGTCAGATTCTATCTTTGTGCGACTCACTCCACAGGAACGAACAACCCTCGCGCCGTCGTTTCATAGCTTGCTGCATCTTCGTTCCACAGATGTTGCTGCAGGGAAAGCCGTCAATCCAGACCTCGACGTGGCGACAATTGAAACTCAATATTTCGCCACCAAGCCCGAAGCCATGTTTATCGATACCCTCCTCACCCAAGAAGCGTTAGGAGCATTACGAGCCTTCTGCTTAGAATCTACAATTTGGAAGCGGGATTATCAGAATGGCTATATCGGCACATTTTTGGCTAATGGTTTTGCCTGCCCCCTCCTCCTACAAATCGCGGAAGAATTACGCCGAAAGTTTCCACGTATGTTTCAAGACCATCGCTTGGTCCAAGCGTGGGCCTTCAAGCATGATAGTGCCTTACGAGGCTTAAACATGCATGCCGATGCCGCTGCTGTAAATGTAAACTTTTGGATTACCCCAGATTCAGCCAACCACAATTCAGAGAATGGAGGCCTCGTGGTCTGGGACAAAGAAGCACCTGATGACTGGGATTTTGCGGAATACAATAGCGACAAAAACACACATAAGATTCAAGAGTTTCTAGAAATGAGTGGAGCCAAACCAATTACGATTCCTCATCGCCAAAACCGCGCGGTCATCTTTAATTCCAATCTCTTCCATGAAACCGATGCCATCGACTTTCAAGACACTTATGAAAGTCGCCGCATCAACGTCACACTCCTCTACGGCCACCGCCAAAAATCTCGCTAGCCTGGAAATCCCCAAGACGAATAAGGACGTTCTGTGTATAGTATTTCCACTTTCAATTGGTCTATGCCAAAACTCACTCACCCTCTCAGGGTGTATGGAGCGGGGCCAAGAGTAGCAAATCTACGCAACAAATAAATAATAGAATTGAGGAATCCATCATTGCTGGTAGCCATTTTTTTCTCTTGGAAAGGGAGCGCGGCCCTAGTATCTATTCCCGACGCGGAATCTCGCTGTTGAGAGTTCTCGAGCGATGCTGGGCTTCGGTGATCTTATCGAGGATAAGCCTGCGCACATGCTCACGAGGCAATTCGGCCCTTGTCTCCCCTCGAGATCCGGCTAGATTCAGCCACACATAGGCCTCGACGGAGTCTTTTCGAACGCCTCGACCGGTCTGGTACATCCTCCCCAGCCGAAACATTGATTCCGCGTCTCCTTGCTCAGCCGCCTGCCGAAACCACTCGATCGCTGCCATATAGTCCTGGATCACACCCCGGCCCTTTTCGTTAATCTCCCCAAGCTGGAATTGCGCACGAGGGTGCCCCTGTTCGGCCGCTTTTGTCAACCACTGAAGAGCAGCGTCTAATGCTGCTTGGCTGTCCTGTTCCTGGTAGTCTCGGAAGAGGGCGGCCCCCAAGCGATACTGGGTATCACGGTCACCATCCTCAGTTGTTGCTAGCAACGCGTCCGTGGTGGGCGACAATGCGTCTTCCCTTTGAGGCATCAGGAGCGGAGCACTTGGAGGCGCGGCCAACACGGGCATTTCAGGAGGCAGTGTCTCGCCGCCGAAGCTCACCCACCGTATGACCAAAATTAGACCGACGAAGAGTAAAGCCCTCGTGGCCCATTGCCTTACGATCGTCCAGTTCGTTCCCTCAAATCGGTTGCGGCAATCACGGCAGCGAATCCAGGCTGGGAATAGCTTCTTTGAGGCGCTCTGTTTGACGCGAAGTTTGGACATTCGAGTATCCCAACTGCCGCATTTTGGACACCTGTACATAGGGGAAATAGTATATACCGCGTGCCATTAACATCAAGGGTCACGGAGCCCAAAGCTTGCGTCTCAGATGCCTCCGATGGGTTATAGAGCTTCTGGAACCTGGCACCCATCAGTGATGGTACGTCTCCTTGAACGTTCCCGCATCAACATCACGCTCCTCTACGGCCACCGCCGACAATCCAACTCACGGAAGGGATGAATATCTTCACCCGACTCTCGGCACAGCATTTTGCGATATCCAAATGAAAATACAGAATGGACAAGAACAAGGTGAGGTATGACAATTGGCGTATGACACAGAACTAGTCACTTATTTTTTGGCTAATCGCACCATCAAGGCCGTCATTTCTGCACTTTTCTCTTTAATAATTGTATGCACTTTGGCACTCATGGATTCTGCGAGCGAATCGATATTGTCATCCGTAAAGATTTGTGAATCTAACAGCACCATTTCCACTCCAACGTTTTCTTTCATTTTTTGACTGAAGCCCTTATCACAAATGCCAGGCATGAATGAATCGACCACTTTCGTCCAGACTTGCGGCTCAATAAAATCATTTTCTGCATAGCCCGCTGTCATGTGTTGTTGAGCAGTCGTACTGGGCATGATTTGAACATAGAGAAAAAACCCTTCCCCGAACGTAATTTTCTTGACATCATTGCCGTCTTCTTCCAAATGCCTATTCATGACTCGTTCCATCTTCAACGACTCGTGTTTTTTCTAAGCCTCAATGAGGAGTGAGACAATTTGAGCCCTTGCCTCGCCTGGGCTAAAAGGCAATATCAACAAAAATGATACTGCCAGGAAGAAAACACATGACCGCATATCGTCTCTCCTCATTCAATACTCTCCGTGATTTTAGAGTCTCTACTACAAAGCGGAGTGTTGCGTATTAGGTGCCCTCCACGCATGGCAAATGCCTCATGGGCAGATCTAGAGTGTGAACAAATCCCTGGCAAAGCAACCGCCACTCACGTTCCATTGAGGCTACCCGCAACCAACTGCCGATATGGCAAGATAAATCGAGAGGGAGGAACCACGAATCTTCAATCTAACACTCGTCGTGTTAGGTTAGGCGTGCAATTTTCCGATCCTCTTATAGAGAAGAGCCAACCCCTTTAACCCCTGAAACACAAGCTTGCCTTTGAACTGGTAGATCAGCAGGGGGAAAACTATAGGTGCTTCATATGCGTAATTATTTCGTCACATGCAAGCAAACAACGAGGCTGGGAATATCTGGAATTTCCGAGAGCCATCGTCCTCGAAGGCAAAAGAAAGACGTATTCAGGGCCTTGGATACAGCTGGCACATACGAGACATTTCACCGACCACAACTTCCTCTTGCCTCAGGAAATTCTGTAAGGTAGTGAGCTGAAGCCCAATAGCCATTGAGAGGGTCGAGAGATGAAACTCCGTTATACCGTTCTGTTCGTCGCCTTATTCGTGGGCTGCAGTACCGTCACGATCCCAAATCCGGTCGCCAATCGTGTACCACAGGGCCTACCATTCCATGATATCCAACCCATCATCCTATTAACACTCGAAGGATCGAAGAAAACCGAGTCGAATAATGCCACGAGCACCTCGGAAAGATTCATGCATGCGTTGGCGAACACACTCGAAACGAGTAGTGAATGGAGCGTGAAAGCGATTCAACCCAATGGCATCCGTGCAGCAACCCATCGGAACACGCAATCTGTCGTGATATCAGTCCGCTACAGCAAGACGCGATGGTGGATCAAAATTCTCGATGGTCGCAATGTACGATATGACGGTCATCATATCCACGAAAATGCCATTTTGTGGGTGGATCAACTTGAAGAACAGATTCGCCGCGCTTTTGAAATCTATGAAACCATACGAGATTTAGAGAGAGAAGAGGAAGAAGAACTCTGAATAACCCCTTACCATACGGCCAGCGTTCAAAACATGACAATCATGATCCTGTGCAGGATTTTCAAACAAGTAGATGGGAAGAGTTAAAAAATGGTGCGCCCGACTGGACTTGAACCAGTAACCTCTTGATTCGTAGTCAAGTACTCTATCCAATTGAGCTACGGGCGCACGTCTGTTGATAGGCAATAAATCATTGGGAGATGTCTTCCAACGGAGGACTTCTTTATACAGGTCAGCCTCTTTTTTCGTCAACTGCGGCAAGGGATTTGAACTGAGGAATTTTAAAAAATCTGGTTCTCCATTGGCCATTCCGCTCATAGCGACCTTGAACATCAGCGGCTTGGGGTCGGTTCAAAAATCCATCCAGCAAGGCCGAAGCCGAATTCAGGCACGGAGCGTCTTTAGTACGTGAGGACCGGAATTGCGCGACCGGCCTGCGCGAAGCCGCTCCGGTAGGCATGGAACCGCTAGCCCGTCAGCCGTAGCCGCTTGCGCGCCAAAGCTGGCTTCAGCGGCCAGCGCGAAGGCTGTTGGCTTTTTTCAACAGACGCACTGAGATGGCTTCGGTCCGCAACACATGAACACCATCATTTGGTCAAAATAACCTGGGGAAGAACAAGAAACACAAATTAGAAGGGGGGAACCGTCTCTGGTAGATAGTTCATCTTGGCGAGTTTGATGGTCTCTTCGAGCAGGTCTACGACTTTTTGAATTTCTTCGGGTTTGCCAAGGTCAATCTGGAAAAAGGCCGACATATTGGGGATCTCTTCAGCAATTTGCTTAGCTAGATCCAGGACGCCATCAGGATCGACGCCTACCAGTTCCTCGGACAGCTCAATAGCCGTTTGAATAGCGACCTCGGACTGAGGATGACACCACATATCAGCCAACCGTCCGGACAACGCCACACACATAATCATTAATTTGGAGGCTTCATCTTCACTAGATGCCAAGAATGGATTATGACTGCCGCGCACAGCTTCGCGTAACACCTCTGGTAGTTCCCACGTTTCTGCCAGCCACGCCCCAATTTCACAATGATCGGTTTTCCATCGTCCCTGTTCAAGCGCTTCCAAATCATGATGGTTCTGATTGGCTTTTTGGTATAATATCCCATATTCATTACCAAAAGCTTCACTCATCACCAGGATACCTAAATCTTGTAGGAGCCCAGCTAAGAAAATTTCCTCTTCATTCACGACGCCCACGCGCTTGGCAAGCAGTTTTGCAGCGAGACTTGCCAAAATACAACGATGCCAAAAATGCGTATGATCAAACGCCCCTCCCCCTTTTTTTCGCAAATCTCTGTACAAGGAAAAGCAGAACGCTAAGGTCGAGATAGAGTTCATCCCCAACAACGTCACGGCATGAGTCACTGTGGCGACCTTATGCCGACTTCCTCCATAAAAACTGGAATTCGCCACATTCAGGAGCTTCGCGACAAAGGACGGATCTTTACTAATCACATCACCAATTTTTTGCGCGCTTGCTTGATCATCCCTGCACATTTGCAACACTTGGAGAGGCAAAGCAGGAATGGCCGGAAGCGTTTTACAGTTCTTGATTCTTTGGAGAATTTGCGGGTCCATACTTGGCTAACACTTTCTCATTGTTGATCACGCGACCACGTGATGATAACAGGCAGGCGCATAGACGTCGTCAGCGTTCGCTATCTTTTCAGAAGACGTCGATTCAACAATACCTCTGTATTTATATCGGATATTCAAAAACTGACTTGAGGGAGGAACCACCGGTTAGATGAGGTTCTTAGCTATTCCTGTTCAACGGAATGTGTTTCTAGAGTCTTGGGGATGACAGAGTCCACAGACAGGTGAGCCAAATCACCACCTAAGGGAATCATGGCACTGATATGCCCTCACCAGACTGAACGTATTTAGGAATCGGCAGTTCCGTAGAGCGTGGAAGGGGTGGCATCTTGGATAGAGATTGAGACAAGATCTCCTGGCAATCCGGGGTGATCATTTTTCGACCAGACGACGGTCACATTGTGTTCGGTATGGCCCATCCATTGTTGGTCGGATTTTTTCGCATTTCCTTCGATCATGACCTCAACTTGACTACCAATCAAGTCTTGATTTTTTTGAAGAGAAATCTCTTTTTGTAATTCAATAATTTCATTAGTGCGAAACCCCTTGACCTCCTCAGGAATATCATCGGCGTATTTTCTGGCAGCAATCGTATGCTTGCGTTCTGAGTACTTAAAGGTAAAGGCCGCCTGATATTTCATCTCTTTCACAAGATCATACGTCTCTTGAAATTCCTCGTCCGTCTCACCACAAAACCCACAGATGAGATCGGTGGTCAACACGATCGGTCCTTTTTCCTGAATCGCATCCACAAGCTTCAGATATTCACGGCGGGTGTAGCCACGCCCCATTCGCTCTAACATACGATCATTTGCTGATTGCAACGGTAGGTGAATTTGGTTGCAAATAATGGGATGCTGGGCCACCGCTTCCAGTAATGACGGAGGGAAATCCTTAGGATGTGGCGAGGTAAATCGTACACGTTGCAGACCCGGCACATCAGCCACGGCCACCAGCAATTGTGCAAAATCACAAGAACCAGATCGATACGAATTCACATTTTGTCCCAGCAACGTGATTTGTCGAACGCCTTGGCTAACAAGACGCTTGGCTTCTTCGAGAATACCTTCAGGGTCTCGAGAACGTTCACGTCCTCGGGTATAGGGTACGACACAGAACGAACAAAAATTGTCACACCCTCGCATGACGGCAATCCAGCCATTTATGCCACCAGCACGATCCGGCACAATTTGGGCATAGGTTTCATATTCAGATAAATCAACGGCAAGCCCCCGATGCTGATGCTCCAAGGCATCAGTCAGTAAATCAGGCAACTTCCGGTAAGCATCGGGGCCAGCCAGAACATCAATCCATGATCGGGAATCCAGTAATTCTTGTTTTAGATTCTGGGCCATACAGCCTAAGACTCCGATGACAAGCCCTCGTTCCTTCTTCCTCGCTTTATATTTGGCCAAATGGCCATAGAGTCGATTATGTGCATTTTCACGAATCGCACAGGTATTAAATAGAATGACGTCAGCTTCTTCATCGATAGGCGTAAAGTGGAATCCCCGGGCTTTCATGATTGAGCGCACCAGTTCGGTGTCGTATTCATTCATCTGACACCCAAATGTTTCCATATAGACCCGATAGGCCCCCTGCTCTGGCAAAGACGCCGCAGGCTTGAGGCTCGTGGGAAGGAGTAAGGGTGTGCTGCTCATAGAGTTAATTGTTCCCCTGGATCATAGTGAGTTCTTGAGAATGAGGCATCAGCGCGCAATCAGACGGGGATTTGAGCAAACCGACAATCCGATCAGACATGACTCCAGTTGCGACCACTGATTGAATCGTATTTCTTAGGTTCTTAGAGGAACGCACCGCAACCCGAAGATAATGATCAGTCAAACCAGGCCACACCCCATCAGCCTCTTCTTCAAACAAGACTGAAAGCTCTTGCCCTAAGAATTTCTGATGAAAGACTTCCCGCTTTTGACAAGACAATTCC
>JAJDBQ010000247.1 GCA_029261255.1 Nitrospirales bacterium | reverse complement strand
ATTGAGAGAATTGCGGGATCGTTGGTCAAGAGTCGCTGTTCAAAATACAAGTCGTGTGTTTAACACAAGTCTGATACAAGCATTAGAATTGGGTATGATGTTGGATTGTGCAGAGACGATTATTCTTGGAGCGTTAACAAGAGCAGAAAGTCGTGGGGCACATTTCCGTACTGACTATATTTTACGTGACGATGAAACTTGGCTCAAACATATTTTAATTAATCGCGGACCAGATGGCATGCCACGAATAGAGTACTTGCCCGTCCAGATCACTCGGTGGACTCCACAGGCTCGGGTGTATTAATGCAGGCAACCTTTCGCATAAGACGATTCAATCCAGAGAGTGAATCTCTTGCTTCTTACGATCAAGATTATGTGTTGGAAACGCAACCTTCCGACACCGTGCTAGATGGGCTGATAAAAATCCGAGAATCTATTGATGAATCCCTCACGCTTCGATGTTCTTGCCGGGGTTCTATTTGTGGGTCCTGTGGCATGCGGATTAATGGGGAAGCCACTCTGGCATGTAAAACCAAAGTGATCTCCATGATTGCTGATGGGGGAACTCTTCACATCGAGCCTATGAAGAACATGCCGGTCATCAAAGATTTGGTGACTGATATGGAGGGATTTTGGGAAAAAATTCGAAAAGTCCAACCCTGGCTTCAACCCAAAGGACCAGAACCCAAGGGTGAATATGTGGCCTCTTCGGAGTCCATGGGTCATTTGACCGGCGTCATGGGATGCATCATGTGTGGGGTCTGTGTCTCTGATTGTACGGTGTTAGAAGTCGACCGAAATTTCTTGGGCCCCGCGGCTTTGGCAAAATCCTATAGGTTTGTCGCAGACCCACGGGATGGAAATGCGAAAACCAGGTTATTCGCCTTGAATACACCAGGGGGTATGTGGGACTGCACGCGGTGCATGGAATGCGTTGAGGTGTGCCCTAAGGGAGTAGGAGCCATGGATCGCATTATGGCTCTTCGGGCAAAAGGGATGGAGCAACACGTTCCGTCGACATGCGGGTCACGTCATGCAGAAGTTTTTGCTGATATCATTCGTCAAAAAGGTGTGTTAGACGAACCCATGTTAGCAGTTCGTACGTTTGGTTTGGGAAATATTCCACAGTTACTGTCGTTCATTCCCACAATGATTCAAGCCTTTAAACGAGGAAAGGTTCCCAAAATCGGGATCTTTCACCGTGCCATTCCTGGCATTCGCAGTATCCAGCGAATATTTAGAGAAATGAGGAAGTCCAGATGAAATATGCATTTTTTCCAGGTTGTGTATCCAAGGGAGGTTGTCCTGAACTCTACCAGTCCATCATGCATGTTTACCCAAAGTTGGGCATTGAACTTGAGGAGATGACTACGGCATCTTGCACGGGTGCTGGAGTGCTGCAAGAAAAGGATCAGAAGTTAGGAGATGTGTTAAACGCTCGGACGTTTGCCCTAGCCGAACAACGTGGTTTACCCATCATGACTATTTGCAGCACCTGTCAGGGTGTCATGAGCCAGGCCAATCTTAGGTTGAAATTAGATCCGAAGTATTTGGCGGAGGTTAATCATGTGTTAGCGGAGGAACGTTTAACCTACCGGGGTACCACCAACATCCGTCATTTCGTATGGATTCTGCTAGAGGATGTCGGCGAGCAAGCTATTCAACAAGCCGTGACACGGCCCTTAACTGGATTACGCGCCGCGCCATTCTACGGCTGCTACCTGCAACGTCCGACTGAGGCATTAGGATTTGATGAACAACCATCACGGGCACAATCCTTGGAGACCGTCATTCGATTGTTAGGTGCTGAAGTCGTGGATTTTCCAGGTAAGTCTCAGTGTTGTGGGTTGCCCATTTTAACCATCAATGAACGGAATTCACTCATGATGGTGGCGAATCATACATCAGATGCCAAAAACCATGGTGCAGATGTGATGGTGACTCCCTGCCCCCTCTGTCACTTGAATCTTGATGGGATGCAATCCAAAGCAGAAAATCAGCAATCCACCACGATTAACCTTCCTGTCCTCCACCTTCCTCAATTGTTGGGGTTAGCCATGGGGTTAGACTCCAAATCTCTAGGTTTGCATCGAAATCTCGTGTCGCCAGGGTCTGTTTTGGAAAAGGTCGGAGTGGAGTTCTAGAGGGAAGGAACCTAATTTAAATTTCTTTGGAGACCGTTTTAAAGTAGGCGAGTAGATCACGCGCCGAAATAATTCCTACGATGATTCCTGCATCTGTCACAGCCAGATGCCGGATGCGCTTGCCGCCCATGACATCGCGCGCATAGTGGGGCGAGAGATTTTTTTCGACAGTTAATATTGGGCTAGACATCACTTCATCTACCGTCGTTATGGCGACATCCACCTGCTGGGCCACTGCTCGAACAATGTCGGCTTCCGTAATAATCCCTGAATAGTTTTCTCCCTCTTTGACCAACAATGAGCCGATGAGCTGCTCATGCATCTGACCGGCAGCCTCGCGAATCGTTGTGGCTTTGCTAATCACACTCAGCTCACGAGTCATTATTTGTCCGATGGTTGCCATTCGTTCACCTGCAAGAAAACGTAAAAATATTGAGTTTCTTTATCTAGTCAACGATTATAGAACTACCCTCAAAAAGGTGCAATGAATCACGTTCTGCCACGTTATACGGTGACAATAATTTTGCCTTTTTGTTGATTGGACGCCATGTAGCGGTGGGCCTCAACAATATCTGCTAAAGGAAAGGTTTTATCAATAATGGGTTTGAGTGAACCGGATTCCAATCCTTTGTAAATATAATCTTTCCCTCGTTTTAACATTTCTGGATTTTTGACAATTTCAAACAGCGTATAGCCACGGATGGTCAATCCTTTGGCCAGTGCAGGGAACAAAGGAAATGGTGTTGGATGTGGGGCGAGTGCTCCATATTCAAAAATAATTCCTCCAGGTGCAGTGGCCGCTGCAAGTTGTTCCAGGAGAGGACCGGCAACCGGGTCGAACACGATTTGTACTCCAGCCCCGTTAGTCAGAGCCATCACTTTTTCGACAAGGTCTTCCTCATCCGTCACGATCACGTGATCCGCCCCAGCATCGGTTAAGAAGGATTTTTTGTCAGCACCTCGAGTCGTGGCTATAGCGATGCCTCCAGCAGCTTTGACAATTTGAATGGCGGCAATGCCGACGCTACTGCTCGCCGCTGTAATTAAGACAGTATCGCTTTTTTTCATGTTCGCGTATTCGATGAGCGCCCCAAAGGCCGTCATGTATTGCATCCAAATGGCGGCCCCTTCACTTGCTGACAACGAGACTGGATACTTGGCAGCAGCTGAGGCGGGGACGACGGCACTTTCACCGTAGACACCATATTGCCCCATGGAAAAAGACGGAATCGTACTCACGCGGTCGCCAATCTGAAAATCTGTGACATCAGAGCCCATCGCATCAATAATGCCTGCGGCTTCATAACCCAAGCGGGACGGCAGTTGTGGCGTTTCAAGATATTGTCCTTTTCGAAACATAATCTCAGCCCGATTGAGCCCGATAGCTTCGACCTTGAGTCGAACCTCGCCTTTGCCTGGTTCAGACAGAGGGAGTTCTTCCAATTGTAAAACCTCCGGGCCACCGGTTTCATGGAAACGTACAATTTTCGGCATCAGTGACCTCCGACAATATGATGAATAATTATTGTTGAAACCGATCTGTCACAAATTTGATGATGTGGTCATCATTCTCTCCTGCCTCTCGAACTGTTTCAAGAAACTCAACAGGAGAAATCTTGACCTTATTTAAAAACCTTCTGTCACCGCCGCAACTATACATGAGGTCTGAGGGCATTTCTCCACGAAGTTTCGCTCTGGCTTTTTCAAGGATGCGAGGAAACCAATCCAGACTTGCGAGGGATGCGCTTCTGGATGGAAAATCTTCTTCACTCTTGAGTGTTTCAGGAAATTTCCCCTGTTGTACGTTTAGGAAATAGTCCCGGCGAATCTTGGTAAGAGCCAACACTGTTTCTGGATCAGGCACTCCATCATCAGCCCAATCTTCCACAAAGTCGAAAATTTCTTGAGGCGTGGCTCCGATTGAACGGAGAAAATCCTGTTCTTCTTGTGAAAACATGGCTTCGACTTTTTGTACGCCGCTTTTATACACAGCGACTTTTTTCTCAAACAGCGTTTGGAAGTCATTCACCCAGTCTGCAGATTCATCATTCATCATTTGGTTGTCCCTCATAGATTCGAGTGTATCTTCCAATTGTACGGTGGTTGTCATTTCCTTGTCTCCTATTGCAGGTTGAATTTCTCTATTTTTTCTAGTCGATTGATTGAACGCCCATGGGCAATGGGTTTTTTAGTTGCGCATTTTCCGCTTCAAGTTGTTCTAAGCGATCAATCAGTGGTCGGACCATGACGTCTACTTCTTCTTGAGAATATTTAACCGGAATATGTTGTCGACAATTGGCATCCCAGGCTTGCACATGAAAACGAATCACTCGTTCAGGCTTTCCTTTGTATTGGGGATCTGTGAGTTGTTGAACCAAATTAGGATCATCCTCAATCACCTCGGCGGTGCCCCAAACTTTGATTCGACTTTGATTCCGATAATCCATCAAAAATATAAAGGCTTGATTGTTTTCCGCCAAATTCCCTAATGAGATGTATTGGCGATTTCCCATGAAATCAGCAAAGGCCAAGGTGTGTTCATCGAGCACTTTCAGAAAGCCTTTGGGACCTCCTCGATGTTGGATGTATGGTTGACCGTCCTTGTTAGCCGTGGCCAAATACATTGAATCCACGTCACCTAAAAATTCTGTGAGCTCAGGTGTGATGGTGTCGGACCATCCGTCTCCCTCTTCCATTTGAGCATACTGCGCGCGCGATCCCTTTTGCTCTTGAATAGCTTTCACAGATGAGGTAAACGCGATATCACTGATTGGTGTGTTCATGAGTGAGTCTCCTTTTCCTAACTTTAGAGGGCGTTAGGCAACCTTTTCATTCAGAGGCAAGTAGTCAGTATAGCCCTTCGTATCGCCGCCATAAAATGTGGCACGATCATATGGAGTGAGAGGGGCCAAATTTTTGATACGTTCTGGGAGATCAGGATTGGAAATATAGTGCCTCCCAAATGCGACGGCATCAGCCGAATTATTTTCCATCGCTTCATTGGCTGAATCAGGAGTATGGCCTCCAGCTGAAATCAGCACCGTTTTCACGACAGCCCGAAACAATGAGGCGGTTTGTGGGGTATCTTCAAGACTCTCGTCTTGCATACCCGCATGCGATGAACGTGGCTCAATGATATGGACAAAGGCCACGCCTCTTGCATCCAATTCACCAAGCACATAGGTGAACAGCTTAATGGGATTGCTATCCTTCATGCCGTTAAACTCCCCATAGGGAGATAATCGCACGCCGACACGTTCTTTTCCCCAGACTCCGATGGCGGCATCGACCACCTCCAACAACAAACGCGCGCGATTCTCAATAGATCCCCCATAGTGGTCTGTACGTACGTTGGAACTATCTTGGAGGAACTGATCCAACAAATACCCATTGGCACTATGCACTTCTACGCCATCAAATCCCGCCGCCTTGGCATTTCCAGCACCGGCTTTGTAATCCGCAACAATTCCAGGTATTTCATCTATTTCAAGTGCGCGAGGAAGCAAAATAGGGGTTTCCTGCCAATCAGCCGTAAATGTTCCACTATTTTCTGCAGCAAGCGCAGAAGGCGCGACGGGTAACGCACCATCCGGTTGATGAGACGTGTGAGAGATTCTTCCAACATGCCAGAGCTGAAGAAACATGCGGCCACCAGCCTGATGAACGGCATCGGTCACAAGTTTCCAGCCTTGAACCTGTTCAGGAGAATGTATCCCTGGGGTAGCAGGATAGCCTTGCCCCTGTTGTGAGACTTGTGTGGCTTCAGAAATAATCAAACCGGCAGAAGCCCGCTGAGCATAATATTCCGCATTCAATTCGTGGGGAATATTTCCAGGCTGCTTTGACCGCATCCGCGTTAACGGTGCCATGATGATGCGATTGGGCAACGTCAGGGAACCTATGGTTAATGGCTCAAAAAGTGTTGTCATGATGTGTGTCCTTGTAATGAAATAAATAGTACGTGAACCTGATTCCTCAATGATGTCGATCGTTCACCGCTGGGCCAACATCTTCTTGTCAAAGAAATCGCGGATATGGCTGGCAATCACTTTACCATCTTCTTCGAGAGCAAAGTGGCCTGTGTCGAGTAAATGAAACTCCAGATTTTTTAAATCACGTTTATACGGATGCGCACCTTCAGCCGGAAAAATCTCATCCTTCGTGCCCCACACAACCAGGGTAGGTGGTTGGTGTTTCCGAAGATACGCCTGCCACTTTGGATACAACGGTGGATTTGAGCCGTAGCTATAGAATAACTGCAGCTGAATGGCTTCATTGCCTGGCCGATCGAGAAGTCTCTGTGTCACATGCCAGTTATCGGGACTGATCATTTCCTTGTTGCGAACCCCATTGGTGTACTGCCATTGCGTCGCACCAAGAGTCACGAGAAAACGGAGAGCATCCTCATTCGACATGTTGGGCTGCTTGTACGCGCCCTTCACGTTCTTCCAGAACGCGTTATCGAGACCCTTGTTCACGGCTTTCCTATCTTTCCAGTATTCCTTGATCGGTTCCCAGAAATTATTGTCGAGGCCTTCAATGTAGGCGTTGCCATTCTGAATAATGAGACCTTCAACACGTTCTGGATGATTCACGGCTATCCGAAATCCAACGGGAGCCCCGTAATCCATGAGGTAGAGGCTATACGTCTGTAAACCCACCTTTTGAATAAACTGTTCCATCACGTTCGCAAGATTGTCGAACGTGTAGTCAAAGGCATCAACTGCTGGCATGGAGCTGTTCCCATAGCCTGGGTAGTCTGGCGCGATAACATGATATCGATCCGACAACTGCGGAATCAGATTGCGGAACATATGAGAAGAAGTGGGAAAGCCATGGAGCAACAAGATGGTTGGCGCATCCTTTGGCCCAGCCTCCCGATAAAAGATGCTTTGACCATCTACCTCGATGGTCTTGTGAAGAGTTGGATAGTTTTTTGACCCCGAAATATTTTGAACCTGAGTCGCTTCAGCATGTGCCGGTTGTGAAGAGACCATGCCCATGGCGATGGTCCCGATGAGACTCAATGGTACGAGGGCCGTTATTTTCAGAAATGTGTTGAATCGTTGCATTGTTCTGTTCTCCATTTTGTGTAAATGGTCAAGATATTTTTGTGAGTGTTGAATAATGATGTTTGTCATGGGCAGATGCGTTCAGGAACATGTTGAGTGTCAGATGCATCGGGGCGGTTCAAAAAAGTCATCCAGCAAGGCCACAGCCATTTTCCCGCGCGGAGCGTACTTCCAGTACGTGAGCACAGGATAATGGCGAGAACGCCGCTGGTGGCTTTTTTCAACCGTCCCATTATTAATTTCGACCGGCCAGCACACCACCATCAACATCCCAATTGGCGCCGGTCACCCAGCTGGCTTTCTCTGACAATAAAAAGGCAATCACTTCGGCAACTTCATTTGGCCTGCCGACTCTTCCGATTGGATGAAACCCGTTAAAGCCCTGTAAGGTCTCTTCGATTTTGTCTGGCTCAATGAATGAACCATAAATCGGGGTGACGACGACCGCTGGGGAAACCGCGTTGACGCGAATGCCATCGTCCGCGAGTTCCATCGCGAGATGCTGTGTGAGGGAGTGCAGCCCGGCCTTGGCCATGGAATAGGCTGAAGAAGGGGTAGCTTTGACGGCTTGTTTCCCCCACATGGAGCCAATATTAACAATGCTCCCGCCACCATGAGCTTTCATGTTCTTGGCGACCGCTTGGGTAATCAAGAAGAAGCCTCGATTGACATCCATGTACTGGTCGTAGTCTTTGCCCGTCATTTCCAGGAAGGGTTTGGGAGCAAACGTCCCTGCGGCGTTCACCAAATATTTAATATGTCGCGTTTCCTTTTCAATCGTGGCAATAAAGTCCTGAACTTTTTCGACATTCGACAGATCCAGGGCTGTGCCTTCAGCGTTCTTGCCTAATTCGCTCTTGGCTTGTTCTGCATTCGTGGTCGTGCGACTGGTCACCCAGACTGGAATGTTTTGATCCACCAAGAGTCTGGCGGTTTCTTTTCCCATGCCACTGGTTCCACCGATAATAAGTGCGAGTTCAGATGCGTTGCTCATGTTGCTGTTTCCTTTTTTAAAAAATAACAATATTGTTTTATCGAATTGTCTTTCTTAACAATCCCTCTCCTTTGTAAGGAGAGGTTAGGTGAGGTAGAGTCGTGTAAGTGATGAAAGCTTGCAAAGTGGAATGCAACCACTCCAACTCTATGTCTCTACCTCCCCTTCGCCCCTCCTTACAAAGGAGGGGAAAAATCACGACTGATGGTAATACCGTTCGTGAGTGATCTTGCCGTTTTTCCATTTGGCAATCACAACTTGTTCCACATGCACCGGCGTGTCATCGGTGGTCACCCAATCCATCACGGTTTCATAAAAGGTGACATCGTCACCGACGCCTGTTGCCGTGACCTCAAAGCCTTTCCATTCTTTCACCATGCTGAGAAATTGTTTTTCTCGTTCATAATTAGCTTCTCGTCCCACGGTTGGTGGCAAACTGTTGTCCTGCATAGAGGCATCGTCCGCATAAAACTCATTGATGGCATCGAGAATACGGCCTTCGCGAATATACGAAAAAAGGTCTTCCAGTCTGTCTTGAAGATTGCTGCTGGTGGTTGATGTACTCATGAGTGTGCTCCTTTAAGTAAAAAATATTGAGTCAAAATGGATTCAAAGTTTCGATGTATGAACGTTACGCGCGGGCTTCAAGTTCAGGGACTTCAGGGAAGTCGTTCTCCGTCTCAGCCACGTGGTTGAAATAATTGGTGAATAAGGTCAGGGAAATATTCGCCAGAAGTTCCACAATATCCCCTTGAGAAAATCCAACCTTACGGAGCTTGGCCACGTCTTGGTCGCTGACCCACCCGCGTTTTTCCACAACTTTGCGGGCGAAAGCCAAGACGATCCCTTCTTTCGGATTTGTTGAATGGCCCTTCCGGCTATCTTCGATGGCCTCGTCACTCAGGCCGACCGATCGGCCGATCGCG
>JAJDBQ010000246.1 GCA_029261255.1 Nitrospirales bacterium | reverse complement strand
TTCTCGCCTTCGACGCCCATCATTTTAGGAATATTGGGTCCATGGATATCCATGTCACATACACCAACTTCATAGCCCTTTAAGGCCAAGCTAATCGCTAAATTAGTCGTCATCGTGCTCTTTCCAACACCACCCTTATTACTCATGACGAGAATTTTGTTTTCAATTCGCTCCATGCGTTTGTTCACCAACCACCGGCTATGGCCTTCTCGATCTTTCTGGCAGGTTTCGGTTTCGTCACAAATCGCACAGGCCCACATATAGGTACAGACATCTCCGCTCGATGAGGGAGAAGGTTGAACCATTTTAAGTTCACTTGCCATATAGACCTCCAAAAAAATAAAACCAATAAGAATTCATGATCGTCGACGACTTGCTCATGCTTCGAAATTGCTGAACCTTTCGTTTATTCGACATACCCAATTTTTTGAACCAAGTGCTCCAAGAGGGGTAAGACGACTTCGCAATTTTCTTTTGCCCCCTTCGCACTCCCAGGAAGATTAATGATGACGGTCTTCTCTTTAATTCCAGCAATCCCCCGTGACAGCATGGCCGTGCGGACTTTCTTGAGACTTTCAGCCCGCATCGCTTCTGCAATTCCAGGAATTTCTTTATCAATGACCTCACGAGTAGCTTCTGGTACCCAATCAGTTGGCCTCACGCCCGTTCCGCCAAGAGTCAGCACGACCGGCGCATCCCCTGCCTGACAGAGGGCTTGTAAGCGTTGGACAATCGCCTCTCGCTCATCAGGCAAGACTTCATAGGATAAAAGGGTCATGTGATGCTTCGTCAAGGTCTCTTCTAGTATTTTCCGACATGCATCTGGTTCTTGGCCTGAAAGAATTTTTTGACTAATCATCAAAGCAGCCACGCGTATCACCAGATTGCACCATTATCTCTTTCTCGTGTTATCGAGGACCGGAGTCCGGGATGCTCACATAATCATCATCTCCACCAGCCGAGGTTCCTGCTGGAGACGAAATCGGACGAGCGACAGCAGGAGCCGATGCTGTCGTTGGAGCACTGTCCTCTTCTTCTTCTTTTTTAGGCTTCTTTTTCCCAAATATTTGGGCACTGATAATTCCGACTTCGTAAAAGAAATACATGGGTACTGCCATGATACATTGATTAAAAGGATCAGGTGTCGGGGTCAAAATTGCCGCAAAGAGAAACGACCCTAGAAAGGCCCATTTCCGATATTGTCTTAAAAGAGGAGCATCAACCCAGCCTAATTTTGCCATCAACGTCAAGGCAAGCGGCACTTCGAAGATGAGCCCAAAGACCAAGAGAAACCAGAGAATAAACCCGACAAAACTGGCAATTGATATTTGAGCAATAAATCCTGAGGCTAATCCATACGAAAGGAGAAAGTGTAGCGCGAAGGGCAGCACAAAGAAGAAACAAAAGGTCAATCCAAGAAAAAATGCCACCGTACTAATGGCCGTAAATGGGGCAACAAACCGGCGTTCTTGAGCATGGAGCCCGGGAACCACAAATTGCCAAATTTCCCACAACCAATAAGGCGTCGTCAGTACTAAGGCAGACAACCCTGCCACCTTGACGTTTTGCCATAATGCTTCAGCGGGAGCCAGAAAGACTAAAGGAATCTTCGGTAAATCAGACGGCACCCATTCCCAAGAATCAAGAATAAAATAATTTTGAAGTGGAATACGAAGCCAGGCCACTAACGCATCAGCATAAAAAAACGTACCGACAAAGACCAACGCCATCACAACCACCGCACGCGTGAGTCGATGCTGAAATTCATGAAGATGCTCCATAACGGGCATCTTCTTATCTTCCAATGGCTTAAAGACTTTCTCTTCAAACCACTGACCCAGTTCACTTTGCTTGGCCATTATTTGTATGTGCTCTCAAAAAGAGAGGGAGGCAGAACGCCTCCCTCTGCTTCATTCATCGTCAGGATATTATTTAGGATTGACCGCTACAAATAGATTATTTCCTCGACGGCTCACTAACAGCACAACTAATTCCTCTTTCGGAATTTTAGAGGCCACTTGTTGAAACTCATCGATATTCGCAACGGCACTTCGACTCACTTCTTGAAGAAGGTCACCAGGTTGAATTCCTGCAGCTTCAACGGCACTCCCCGATTCGACCTTTGAGACCACAACGCCTTTGGCATCTTCAGGAATACCAAATTGCTTCCGATTCTCCTCAGAAATCGCCTCCACCGTTAAACCAGACAACACATTATCTAACTTAGCGACTGCATCAGCAGGAGGCTTTTCTCCCGGAGGAGTCGCTTTGGCTAAGACTTGATCTGATGGTCGCTCTCCTAAGACCAACGTCAGCGGTGTTTCTTTGCCATCTCGTAGCACTGTAATTTCTTTTTGCTTGCCAACTTTTGTACGAGCCACAATATTGCGAAGATGGTTCACATCTTTCACTGTTTCAGTGCCATATTGAAGAATCACATCGCCGCGTTGAAGTCCTGCTTTGGCGGACGGGCCATCCTCATGTACCTCACTAATTAACACTCCACCCTGTTGACCTTCTGGTAATTGAAAGGATTGCGCCAAGGCTGGCGTGAGTTCTTGTATCGCCACCCCCATCCATCCACGCACGACTTTTCCTGATTCAATCAGACTACTCGTAATGTCTTTGGCGATACTCACAGCAATGGCAAAACCCACACCTTCTGACCCGCCAGTTCTTGAAAAAATGGCGGTATTGATGCCAATGAGTTCACCTTTCATATTGACCAACGCGCCTCCAGAGTTTCCTGGATTAATGGCGGCATCGGTTTGAATGAAATCTTCGTACTCAGTAATTCCAACACTCCCACGCCCCAAAGCACTAATAATCCCGAACGAGACTGATGATTTCAATCCGAATGGGCTCCCCAAGGCTAACACCACATCGCCTACCCGGAGTGTGTCATAGCTTCCCCAAGGAATGGATGGAAGTTGTTCATTCTCATCTTTGACTTTAATGACCGCTAAATCGGTCTTCGGGTCTGTGCCCACGATCGTCGCTGGCACTTCACGACCATCATTAAACGTCACTTTGATGTCACTGGCATCTTCGACCACGTGATTATTGGTGAGGATGTACCCTCTGGGGTCAATGACCACTCCTGAACCAGCACTCATGCCTGGTCCACCTGGTCCAGGAGGTCGTCCAGGAGGCCCTCCACCTGGCCCACCGCCACCGGGAGGTCCACCAAAGGGTCCTGGGGGTAACTGTCGAGAAGAACCTCCCCCTCCGCCTGTCACAGCTACATTCACGACCGCCGGGCCAACTTTTTCAACAATCTCGGAAAAACCTTCAATAAAGGCACTGGGTAGGGCAGCTTGAGATGAAGCCGGCGACAACAATCCATTGCCGAAAAACCCGCCTACAAAGCCAAGACTCACCGAGAGGAGCATCACTCTCCCAAATGGGGCCAGTCGAAACGGCCGCATGGTACCGGAAAACATCCGTGACATGTGCATTATCCCAATCTCCTGTTTTGAGGAAAATGTAATTGAAAGAAGGTCTTAGACCAAGCTTAAAGTGTTCCTACTCCCTTATGGGTACTCAAATTTGACGATAAAAGACACGAAAACTGTACAACCTTTTGATTCTACAATAATTCTTTCTCCACGTTCAAAGTCAAATCCTAGGTATTTTCATGCTTTCTCGTGAATCTGGAGGAAATCGAGAACGGTTAAATAGGAAGGAAGCCAAGTTTAGTGTCGTCAAGCACCATATCCACGGCAAGAATCACGAAAATATAGGGCAGAAGCGAAAAAGAGGCAAGACTAGTGGACATCATGACTAGCACACATCATCATGAAAAAGATTCGACAATGACTCTGTGAGGAACAGACTTTTTAGAGAAAAGGAGAGATTCAGCGTGCCAAGGGCAGCAACTGGTTGTGAGAAAGCTCGACTATTTGATGCTGTCCAACAGAGAGCCTAGCGCGTTGTCTTGAGCTCGGATACTCGCGAGATTGGCTTCAATAATACGCGTCGCTTCTAAGGTATGGACGAGTTCTTCTGCTAAGTCTACATTAGACCCTTGACGATCGCTTAACGTGTCATCGCCAGTCGAGAATTGAGGACCAGGTCGCTGATCTTGAGTTAAACTCACGACCACGCCGCCAGCAGACGATTCTTGAAATGTTGCTTGTGTACGCTTGAAGTCTTCAGTCTGGGCATTAGCAATATTGTGAGCACTGACACCAAGGAGTCGACTGCCGGCTTGAACGCCTGAAAGCGCGGATGCAATTCCTGCAAACATAACAACCTCCTCTGTGAGCTCAGCACTCCATTTGCAGTTCTACCATCGACCAAATTTCAAAAACCTTTCCTGCCTAGTAACCTTGAGCGAACTCCTACATGAAGTTAAGATGTTGCTTCCTCTATCTAAGAAATTGATGCTGTAGGTTGCACGCCGTTTTGCTAAGATTCATTTCATTATTCACTCATTCAGATCAACAGATGATATGAGGAAACAATGCGCGGATTAGTGCTTAAGCAAGGTCTCAACTTGCAAACAGATCGACCCAAACCCACACCAAGCCCCCAAGAAGCCATCATCCAAGTCTTACAAGCAGGGATCTGCTCTACAGACTTACATTTGATGAAAGGCTATATGGAGTTTCAGGGAGTGCTCGGACATGAATTCGTGGGAATTGTCGATCAAGCGGCAGAGGAATCGTCACTCATTGGGAAACGCGTCGTGGGGGAAATCAATGCCTCCTGCCGCTCCTGTCAAACTTGCCTGCAGGGAAACCCAACCCATTGCCCCAACCGCACCACATTAGGAATTATGGGGCGTGACGGCGCGTTTGCAGACTATCTCTCGCTGCCCATTGAAAATCTCTATCCGCTCCCTGAAGCTATATCAAATGAACAAGCCGTATTTATTGAACCCTTAGCTGCCGCCTGTGAAATCCCCCAACTGGTCACCATCAAACCCAAAGACCGTGTTGTCGTTATCGGAGATGGGAAATTAGGGCTCCTCTGTGCACAAGTACTCGCGTTAACTGGATGTCACATCACCCTGTTGGGACGACATAGCGAACGTCACACCTGGCTCACAGCAAAGGGGCTTGCTGTCACCTCCGATATGCGGGAGATCCCACGCGGAGCAGACATCATCGTCGAAGCCACAGGAAGCCCTGAAGGCCTGGCAATGGCCACTCAGCTGGTCCGCCCAAGAGGAACCATCGTGTTGAAATCAACGTATCATGGGGAAGTGTTGGTCAATATGACAGAATTGGTAATCAACGAAATTTCCGTCATTGGCTCTCGCTGCGGCCCCTTTGCGCCTGCGCTCCGCTTGCTAGCCGGAGGCATGATTGATGTTGAGCCACTTATACATGCACGCTATTCTTTGAACGATGGAATCAAGGCCATGAACCAAGCTGCTCAACCAGGAATATTAAAAGTCTTACTTGATATGTCTTAATATTTATTCGTACTTAGAAATTTCCCCACAAAACTGCTAGTCCCGTACCTAAACTTTTGATATGATTGCCCCGATGTGTATCTTGTTGCTGGTGTAGCTCAGTTGGTAGAGCAGCGGTTTTGTAAACCGCAGGTCGCAGGTTCGATCCCTGTCACCAGCTCCATGTTTTCCTCAAACTTTTCAAAGAGATCCACTTCACTTTCCTTCCCTTCCTTAGTAGTTAAAGTCTCAGGTGTAACCAAAAGTGTAACCTTTTTAGTTTGAATGTAGTTATTGAGTCGGGTTGCTGCTTCCTTGAGATCTTCTTCACTCGTGATGTTATAGCGATCAAATACAGATCGCGTCCTATGACCACTGATCTTCATGGCCACGGTTTCAGGTACACCCGCTCTTACTAGGTTGCGTACCCCCGTTCGACGTAGATCGTGAAAAGTTTTACCAACTAAGCCAATCCTTTCGCAGGCTGTTTTCCAACTGTGCTTCATTTCCTTAATGAACTGGCCTCGGAGATGGCACACGTATGGACAGTCAGGAAAATGTTTGTCTTGTATTTGCTTCATTTTCATCATGACCAATAAGAAATCACCCGTCATGTAAATTACTCGGGCCGTGTTGGTCTTGGTATGTTTGGCAATTAAGCGGATGGTGCCTTCTTCAAGATTGACTTGTTCCCAGGTTAGGCCGGTTGCTCCTATAATTTCACCTTGCCGCATCCCAGTATAGTAGGCGATGGTCATGGCAAG
>JAJDBQ010000245.1 GCA_029261255.1 Nitrospirales bacterium | reverse complement strand
GCATGGATTACCCCTTCGTCAACTGATCCTGCATGCTGGTCAATCGTCCCAGCACGGTATTATCAAAGACTTGACTTCCAATGTATATTTTTAACCCGGCAATAAGTTTCGGCTCGACTTCAAAGACCACATCGACAGATCGTCCAAGCGTATCGGACAACTCACGTTTGACCTGCTCTTGTTGGGTCAACTCTAAGGGCGTCGCAGAACTGACGTGAATTTGTTGAATACCCTTTTTCTGATCAGCTAAATCAGAAAAGGCCTGAGAAATTTCTGGAAGTAAGACGGCTCGGTTAGTTTTCAAGAGTTGATTCAGAAAGTCCTTCACGACCGTTGGAGCCTGCATGCGCTGGCAGAGTTCCTCTAAAACCACTTGTTTTTCTTCTAATTTAAAGACCGGTGAAGCCAGGACATGTTTCAAGGCAGGGGTATCTTGTAAGCCTTGGGCTAACGCCCCTAAGGCACTTCGCGCGGGTTCGACGCCCGATTCCTCGAGCAATTGGAAAAGCGCCGATGCATATCGACGCCCGATCGTACTTTGGTTCACGGTTTACAGAGAATCCAGGCAGCCAAGTGTTGAATGGAAAATGGCGTGTATCAAGCGAAAATCTAGCATGGGCAAAATACCCTGTCAACTAAAAAGAGCAAAAGTAAAGGGATTTTTCGCAATGGGCCCGAGTGACCATGGAAAAAACTTTGTCACATATTCCAGAACAAGATTATGAAAGAGACTCCAGTGCTTCAGTAATTTCTTGTACGACATCCTGCGCGGTCGCTCGAGGGGAGTCAGCATCACGTATAGGACGCCCAACAACCAGATAGTCGGATCCAGCGAGAATGGCTGCTTTTGGAGTCAACACATTTTTGTGTTCAGCATGTGAAGCTCCTGATGGTCTGACGCCAGGAGTGACAATAAGGGGACGACTTTCTTGGAATAAACTCCTGACAAAACTGACGAAACGCCCCGATGCAATAAAACCATCGGCCCCAGCTTTCGCCGTTCGTGTGGCCTTCCACTGAACATAGTCTTCGGATTTCTTAAATGGCAGGCAATAGCCTGTTCCATTATCAAGTAGGGCAATGTCTTTCATCGCCGCCTCATCCATATTAGACAGAAGCGTTAGGGATAACAATTGAAGAGATGCATCGCCTTTAGCGCGTTTGGCCGTTGCAAATAACCGCTCTGACCCATGAAGAGTGACTAAATCTATGTGCTCACGGACCGCCACTTGAATGTAGCGATTAACCGTTTCATCCACATCATCTTGAATTTTAAGGTCCAGGAATACTCTGTGGCCCTTGGCTTTTAATTCTCGAACGATGCTTAAACCTTCAGCAAGGAATAATTCCCAGCCAACCTTGTAAAAGGTCACCAGTCCATCAAGTTGCTCGACATACGCAAGAGCCTTTGTTCGGTCGGGAACATCCAACGCAAAGATGAGACGATCAGCAGGCTTGATAGGAGTAGGAGTCTTCACAAAAGAACGCTAAAAAATGAAGGAGAAAAAGTCGGAGGATTGTACGAGTTTATGAAAAAATGTCAAGACAACAATGAACTAGGGAGTGGTTGAATAATACCGAGCTCCAAAGGCAAATTCCCCCAAGACTATCTGGGATTCCAAGACTTCAGACCTGTTCAAAAAAGTCCATCAGAGATCGTGAGGCGTCAGGTGTACAACAGAGGAAGCTAGAACAGGAAGAGAGGGAAGAGATACGACTATCTGCTCACAGATTCTAAAGGAGCAACCTTGGCAGAACGTGAATCTGGAGAAATTAGAGCAGATGTTTTGGGAATCTGAATAATACCACCACCGAGAACTCGATCGCCTTCATAAAAGACTGCAGATTGCCCAGGGTTCAAGGCTCGGACAGGGCGATCAAAGGTAACCCTCATGGACTGCTCGTTATGCCAATGAAGTGTGGCAGGGACTGGCGGGGCACTGTATCGAAATTTTATGTCAATGCGTTGCCCTTCAAGCAATTTCTCATGAGCAAATACATTGAGATCAGCTACTTGGCAGGTTTTGGTATCCAGATCTTCTGGAGGCCCGACAACCACAAGATTCAAATCAGGAACCACGCGTTGCACATAGAGCCTATTCCCTGTAGCAATACCTAACCCTCTCCTCTGACCTGGCGTATAGAAGGCCACTCCTTCGTGTTGACCAAGTTCACGGCCTTCAGCATCAACAAAGTTACCAGGTCTCTCAGCCTGTGGAGCATGTTCCTTCAGGAATTCCCGATAATCCCCTTGCGTGACAAAACAGATTTCTTGGCTTTCCTTGAGTTCATCAACAGGAAGACCCATGGCTTCGGCTTCGGCCCAGACCTGACATTTTTCCATAGCCCCTACAGGAAAGAGCATCTTGGGAAGCCATTTGGCAGGAATTCGATAAAGAAAATAGGACTGATCTTTTTTCGTATCGACCCCTCGAGCGAGAAATGGTGTACCTTCTTCACCATGTTGAATCCTGGCAAAGTGGCCAGTGGCGATATAATCAGCCCCAAGTTGCTCGGCTACTTGAAATAAGCCTCCGAATTTCACCCGTTCATTGCACCGGACACAAGGATTTGGTGTGGTGCCCTGCAGATACCCGCCAATAAAGTCGTCAATGACTCCGCGCTGAAAGGATTCTCTCGTATCAATAACCTGATGCGAGATATCCAAGAGTTCGGCCACGTGCTTGGCAATGCCAACCTTACAACAGCCGCGCTCCTGCCAGCGCTTGGAGGTGGCCGCTTCATCCTCCTCTTCCCACACCTTGAGCGTTACCCCAAGAACTTCGTAACCCTGCTCTTTCAACAGCTTGGCTGCCACGGAGCTGTCCACGCCCCCACTCATACCTAACACAACCTTTTTAGGATTCGATGATGGCATTTAAAGACTCAGGGATTCCGTTTCCAATTTGGCTGCAGAAGATTTCGCCTGACCATTGCCAAGAAGTCGTTCCTCTAAATCCATATCAAGATTAGGGGCCGCACCCATATCACATTCCCCTTGGAAATAGACGCCTTCTTCCATCGCAAATATCGGCGTATGGACATCCCCAATAAGGACAGCTGGCTTAAGGAGCTGAATTTTTTTGTTCGCCGTCACAACCCCTTCAATTCGCCCACTACTGACGATCGTGCCACCAGTGATGGTGCCTTTAATAAACGCGGTTTCACCAATAATCAAGGTATCATCAATGGTGATTTCCCCCTCAAAATTCCCGTCCACCCGTACCGTGCCTTCAAATTGGGCTTTGCCCTTAAAATCCACACCCTTGCCCAGAAAAGTATAAAACTCTTCTCCAAAACCAGCTTCTCGTCTCGGTTTTTCCTTTTCACCCCACATACTGCCCTCCTCTCATCCAGAAATTGACTCTCGGGTGGCGAGTCAGGATATCCATATCCTCTATGACTGCGTTCTCCAATGTCATAACATTCATGAAATGTCGTTATTTCACTTTGACCGCTTCTTCCACTGAGACGACAAGCTTGGGCGCACTGCCTTTTCGGTCACCCTTCTTTGGCATATTGCAGGTACCATTAAACAGCACCCCTTCATCCATAGAGAGCGATGGCGTGGCAATGGTTCCATCAAAAACCGCAGGGCTTAATAGTTTGACGCGATTTTTTGCCACAACTTCCCCGGTTATTTTGCCCTGGCAAGTCACCGTGCCCGCCTCGATTTTTGCCGTGATGACCGCTTTTTGACCGATGATCAAGTTCCCATCGGTATAAATTTCCCCCTCTAAACGCCCATCGACCCGAACCGTGCCTTGATACCGAATGGTCCCCTTAAAGGCGACCTCTTCTCCAACAAAGGCAATAATATCGCCGGACTCTTCACGATTATTTGAAACCACGGGTGGCGCAACAACCGGCGGCGTTTTCACCACATCTTGTGGGGTTTCTGCGGTATTTTTTCCAAACATAGAGACCCTCCCTCATTGAATGTCTTGATACTTTTTACTGAATCGACTGTGTTCTTCCTCAAGCACCACTATATGCGTAAAACTATTTAATTTAATGTACCAATAATCGGAAGAAGATCTCATACCTGTATAAGATCACTATACAAATTCTATTCCAGAATGAGTCCAGTGACGCGGTCTAGTTCTTCATCCGAATAATACTGAATAACGAGCTGCCCTCCACGAGTTCCCGTTTTTACCTGTACTTTCGTACCAAAATGCTTTCGCAACTGATCTTCCAAATGATTGAATTTATTGGGCAAAGATTTAGAATTCTTGTTAGAGTTCGCACCTTTTTTTCCAGCAATCAGCTGTTCCGTTTGTCTCACAGAAAGATGTTCCGACACAATCCGCTTAGCAATCTGAAGCTGCGCGCTCGGTGTGGAAATTCCTGCTAAGACTTTCGCATGTCCTAGGCTCAATTCACCGGATTCAATGAATTGCTGAACCTCCTTGTGGAGCGCCAGAAGACGAAGAATATTGGCAATCGACGAACGATCTTTCCCAACCGAGCTGGCCACCAGGTCTTGCGTTAAACCAAATTCCCCCATCAATCGAGAATAGGCCTTCGCTTCTTCCATAGGATTCAAGTTTTGGCGTTGGATATTTTCGACTAATGCGAGTGCCAATGATTTTTCATCGTTTGAATTTCGTACCAGAGCAGGAATGGCCGACAACCCGGCAAGCGTGGCTGCTCGCAAACGACGCTCCCCAGCAATCAGTTCATACACCCCGTCACCTTTTCTCCGAACAACGATGGGTTGAAGGACGCCATGTTCCTTTATCGACTGCGCCAACTCCTCTAAATGACCCTCAACAAAGATAGTCCGTGGTTGATAGCGATTGGGAATGATCTGTTTGAGTGCAACGGTAGAAATAAGGTGGCTATCCTCCTCAACCTTCCAAACCAGCGTCTTCTTTTCAGGCAGCAGAGCCTGAAGGCCCTTACCTAATGCTTTCTTTTCCATTCGCGAGAATCTCCTTGGCTAAATCAAGGTAGGCTTTAGCGCCACTGGATGCTGCGTTATACGACAAAACAGGTTTCCCGTGGCTCGGGGCTTCCGCCAACGCCAC
>JAJDBQ010000244.1 GCA_029261255.1 Nitrospirales bacterium | reverse complement strand
CCATGACCTCTGAAACCACATGGGCACAGTCACGATCGCAGTTCGATCCAGGAAAAACGATGATGCCAATATTCAAAAGATTAGGCCTTGTCTCTAGGTCTCTACGATTTCATAGCGAAAATCTTCAATAACCGTATTGGCAAGTAACTTCTCGCACATACTCTTGATGTTGGCTTCAGCGGATTCTTTTTCGGTATCCAGGAGCTCCACTTCTAAAAATTTCCCCACTCGTATATCCTGCGCCGTGGTAAATCCTAGCGTCTGAAGTGATTGCTGGACAGCTCGTCCTTGAGGATCATGAATGCCCTCTTTGAGGGTAATGTAGATTTTTGCTTTCATCGACAATGCCTCTTTCCTAACTAGAGACCCGCTTCAGCACTTCCTGGTAGGTCTCTTCTATCCGGCCCAAATCTTTCCTGAACCGGTCTTTGTCCATCCGCTCCCCTGTTTGAATATCCCAAAAACGGCAGGTATCAGGCGATATTTCATCAGCTAAAATTATTTGTCCGTTCCAAAGGCCAAACTCTAACTTAAAGTCCACGAGCATCATTCCGCGTTGCTGAAAAAATGGCAATAAAACATCGTTGATTTTTAAGGCTTGATTTCGCAATTCTGTGACTTGTGGAGGAGTCGCGAGCTTGAGTAACCGAATATGATCTTCGGTAATTAACGGATCGCCCAATGAATCATCTTTGTAGAAATATTCGACTAACGGAGGGCTAATAAACAGCCCCTCTTCAATTCCTAAGCGCTTGATTATACTACCCGTGGCCCGGTTTCGTACGACCACTTCTATCATAATAATATTGACGCGACGTGCCAGCATCTCGCGGTCATTAATTTCTTGAATGAAATGACTCGGAATTCCTGCATCGGCAAGCACCTGAAAGAGGCGTGTGGAAATTTTATTATTCACCACGCCTTTCTCTAAGATGGTCCCTTTTTTTTCGGCATTAAAGGCCGTCGCATCGTCCTTGAAATATTGGATGACCTCATCCTCTTTATCTGTGAGAAAAATCTTTTTCGCTTTACCTTCGTAAAGCATGTCACCCTTTTCCATTATGTCATCCTTTACTTAACGGTTTAGCTGCGCGTCTTTTTTTTGCCAATGACTTGGTTGCTGGTTTTTCTACCTTACCGAACACTCGCCTAAAGATCTGTTGCTGATGGCGAACATAGGCTTGAGGGTTAAAGCAGGTCGCAATGTCCTTTGCGGATAAATGCTTGCTGATAAACGGATCCTGCTCGATCAAGGTTTGAAAATTTCCCTCGTTTTTCCAGGAAGCCATGGCATGCGTTTGTACCTGCTCATAAGCCACTTTTCGAATCGCGCCTTTATTGATGAGAGCCAACAAGAGCCTTTGGGAATAAATGAGGCCTCCCGTCTGCTCTAAGGTCTTCATCATCTGCTTGGGATACACCACCAGTTTAGAGAGGACTTTGGTCAATCGAACCATCATATAATCTAATAAAATAGTGCTATCAGGGATAATGATACGTTCAACGGATGAATGACTAATATCTCGTTCATGCCACAACGCCACATTTTCCATGGCGGCCAGACTGTTACTGCGAACAAGGCGGGCAAGACCACAGAGATTTTCAGACGCGATAGGGTTTCGTTTATGCGGCATGGCCGATGACCCTTTTTGACCAGGCTCAAAATATTCTTCGGCTTCTAAGACTTCTGTGCGCTGCAAGTGGCGAATTTCTGTGGCCACCTTTTCAATACTCGCGGCGATCAGTGCCAAGACGGAGAGAAACGCGGCATGTCGGTCACGCTGAATGATTTGATTGGAAATCGGCGCTGGTTTTAGTCCCAACTCCCGACAGACCGTTTTTTCAACAGATGGAGATATGTGGGCAAATGTTCCCATGGCCCCTGATAGTTTTCCGACGGCAATATCAGCAATCGCATGTTTTAAACGTTGTTGTTGACGTTCAAACTCTTGATACCAAATGGCGACTTTCCACCCAAAGGTGACAGGTTCCCCATGAATGCCGTGAGACCGACCAACAGTCATCGTCTCTTGGTGCGCGAACGCTAAATCTTTCATGGCATGCAAGAGGGCTTCGAGATCCTTCATCAGAAGCTGTGAGGCTTCTACCATCTGCAAAGCCAAGGCTGTATCTAAAATATCTGATGAGGTGAGACCCGCATGAAGAAAGCGTGCATCTTTTCCTGCCTGTTCAGCAATCGATTCTAAAAAGGCAATCACATCATGCTTCGTCACCTGTTCAATGGCGGCAATACGTGCAGGATTAATTGAAACTTTTTTCCGAACCCGCTTTGCAATCCCACGGGGAACGTCGCCCATCTGCTCCATGGCCTGGCAGACAGCCAATTCCACATCCAGCCAACGTTCATATTTTCGTTGTTGGGTCCAAATGGCACCCATCTGAGGTCGCGTATACCGTTCAATCATAAGTTAACGAGGTATTAGGATGGAGGATTTGATTCGGGTCTTTCCGGTTGAGCTGAGGGTCTGTTGGCCTGCTGTCGTTTCTCAGTGAGACGATCTTCATCACGAAGAATATGATCTAAAATCCCATTCACAAATCGTTGCGCTTCATCATCCGCAAATCGCTTGGCTAATTCGATCGCTTCATTAATTGTCGCGACAGCAGGAATATCCGGTTCCCACAACAATTCATACGCTGCACATCGAAGAATATTGCGATCGACGACGGGCATTCGTGCAATCGACCAATCCACCGCAAATCGCTGAATGAGTTGATCAATTTCTGACTGATGCTCTTTCACCCCCTCAAGGATGCTGGTGGCAAACGTCCGAACAGTCATTGAGGCAGTTGGGTGTTCTTCCCAAAAGGCCTCTTGCCATTCTGCATTCTTCGCTTGAAATTCTTGTTGAAATAATAATTGCAAGGCCATTTGTCTGGCCAGACGGCGAGAGGACCCCCCTCCTTTGGAGAGAGGCGCTTGAGGAACATCAGATGGAAGCGTAGTGGTCATGAATCAGATATTATCGTAAAAATCCAGAAGGGCGTACGTTGGATCCGCGTAATTCTTTGAGAAGCGAAATCATTTCAATGGCACTTCTGGCCGCTTCTGCACCTTTATTTCGTTCGGACGCTTCTGAACGCTCCATCGCTTGTTCCACGGTATTGGTCGTGAGGACACCAAAAATGATAGGGATGCCAAGTTCTAGCGACACGGCGCCAATCCCACGGCTCGCGTGTTCGCTGATATATTCAAAATGAGCGGTTTCTCCACGGATGACCGCGCCTAAACAAATCACCGCATCAACTTTTTTTGCCTGAGCCAGCACTTTCGCGGCTAACGGTAGCTCAAAGGCTCCTGGAACACGAACCACCTGAATCTGTTCAAGAAGAGTCCCTAATTGCTCTAAGGCCTCTAGAGCACCAGCCTGTAATCGGCTGGTGACGGGTTCATTAAACTTACTGACAACAATCCCGATGGAACGATCCTTTCCATCAAGATTTCCTTCAAAAACGTTCATACTGTTTGGTGATTCCCTAGAGACTGTATTTTGCTAGATAGACAGCGATAGAAGTGTGTACCACTTGCTCCAGGGAACTGCAAGTCCTGACTCAGATATTGTTGAAAAGATGACCAAATTTGGCTTTTTGGTATGCAAATACTGCACGCTGGACTCTTCGAAGTGATTTCAATGGGCACGTGTTCCAGAAGCTTTAAGCCACAACCCTCAATCCCAACAATTTTTTAAGGATTATTGGTCATAAGGACAAGATTATTGAGGCCTATATTCACTAAAATGTCGTGCGACTATCTTAAGGTTCTCAAGATATTTCGAGCTCTTGCCCTCTACAAGACCGACATAAAGGCAATGGTCGCTGAGAATTTGCTGTTGAAGCAATCGTTGCTCATCCTCATTCGGTTGCGAAAACGTGCCCTAATCCGTCCTTAGTCGATCGTAAGTGACATGTGCTGTATCATCGTCCCAGAATGGCACCCCTGTAGAAATTGCACGCATTGCGTGAATCTGCGGTTCAGCTGCTCGGGAAGAGAATTCAGTTGCGGAGTAAGGCGTGAAAGCGAGAGTGCGTCCTGCCCCGATAGGAGAGCTCGGTCGGCTAGGCTGTGGACCTTAAATGCTCGAACCTTGTATTCTTTATTGCGAAGCCAACGTTGGGATGAGGCTTGGCTTCTGTAAGGACATTGCCTCTAGCAAATTCTGGCATTGTCCATCCACGCTAAAATTCTCTTGGACATAGTTCGCAGCAACGGGTCCCTTGGTTTTTTTCCAGTCTTCAGCGAAGGCCTTCTTGATTATTGCGAGCAATGCGTTAACGAGATCATCACCCTCGCATTCAGGCACAAGGCCTCCAACGTCATTCGTGACAAAATCACGAGGCCCACCAGAATTCACACCGATGACAGGTGTGCCGCAGGCCATACATTCAATAAACACGAGTCCGAATGGTTCATTGCGTGACGGGTACACTCCCACATCTGCCAAGGCGTTATAGTTCGCAATCTCTGCATGCGGCAACGGACCCAGAAAAAATGTATTCCGCAACTTCAAGGTCTCATACGCCAATCGATGATAATGTTCAATCGCATCCTCTGGACCAGAACCAATGACAAGTGTTGCCACATTGGCTTCCTTCTCGTATTGACTCGCAGCACGCAACAGACTATCCAATCGCTTCCAATCTGCAAATTTCCCACAAAAGACAATCACTTTGTCTGGTTTCGTATCAATCTTCTTGGGAGCATGCACAACAGGACTTGGTGCCAAACAGGCATTAGCTAAAAGGGATGACCGACTTTCGAAAAGTGCCGAATTGGCTTGAAACACATTTGCGTCATACCCATTCGGGGACAAAATCATCCGTTCCGCTGGAAAGTCAGAAAAAACGGCGGCAAACTTTTCCAGCTGTTCACGAGATATGGCCGCACAGGCATCAACTGTTGATGTCGCAGAAAAGACGCCTTCTCGCTCCATCATGGGAAGAAATCGTGAGGGATAATCTGGATCAACCCCCTCTTTTTCATGTGCAAACATTTTCAATGCCGTCCCATGGACAAAACACAACAATTGAAAACGGGGTTTCCCATTCCTCAGACGCCGCTCATTAATTCTGCCTAAGATCAGAGGATTGAGAAAAGAATGATGTGCGATGGCAAGTGTGACAGGCATTCCTTCCGCCATCTCTGCATTCTCAATACAACGCTCAACGAATTCTAAGACGTGATCACGATACTGAGTAAACTCGTCATTCGACATTGAATGAAACCGATAGGAACTGACAGGAGAAATCGACTCACAAATGGGAATCTCATGGGTGAGCTTCAACACGGAGACAAGAGGATCATTAGACGACTGAGCGGTCGACGGATACACAGAATAGCAACGCGTATGAGGCATCCGATTATACGCCGCATGATGGGCTTCATGAAGAATACCGGAGCCTGGCGCAAATTCACCTTCTCGTTGCCAGTTATTCGTTCCAAGTTGAAAAATTAACTGTTTATCCATTCCAGGCTCCATTCTCTCAATCCAGCATCTTCAGGTTAGGGTCACGACATTAATAACGCGATAGGATTCTTATCGGACAAGGTGATGGAGCACTAAACCATGCCTATCACCTTTAAAACAGAGGTTTCGGGAAACATAAAGCTCTATTATCTGATTACAAGTAATTGTATCAGGTGCTTTGCGGTAAAGCTGTCCCTGGAGAATTGATAACTCTGCAACCAACATGTTCTTTTACTAGTGGCATGCCTGAGTTGTGGCCTCTTACTGGTTTACCTCCCAACCAGCTCTGGGTTCAGTGTCTGGAGTGGAAAAATTCCCTTTGCCGAATTTCCACCCCACAAGGAAGCGACCTGCCAGCCCGATCTGAGAACCATAGGCTGGCCAGACCCCTCGCGCGCGCGAGATAAACGCCTGCCTATCAGTCAGCAAAGTCCAGGGATTGATTCGATCACGAATTCTTTGATACGTTCCTGTTCAGGCAAAAGGCCTTTGATCATTCCTATTCCCACCACCAAACGTAGGATAAAAAGACGCCACATTCCCCTCTTGGGTATCCTTTGATTCTTTTATTATTATGAGGCGAATTATGACACATGTATTCTTGAAGCCTGTATCCCCATGGCCTGTGATGTGGGTTCTGCTGGCAATGGGAATGTTAACTGGATGTGAAACGAATCCCTACACAGGACGTTCTCAACTTTTGATGGTGTCAGCTGACCAAATGAACCAGATGGGGACTGCGCAATATGGTGAAGTACTCAAAGACCCCAAAGTGGTCGTTTCGAAGAATCCTCAAGAGATCGATCCCGTACAACGAGTCGCCAAACGTATAATTGAAGCAGCCAAGCGATCAAAATATGCTGAAGCCGCGAATGCGTTTGATTGGGAAGTGACTGTCATCAAGGATGATAACACCAAAAATGCGTGGGCGATGCCTGGAGGTAAGATTGCCGTCTACACGGGAATTTTCCCAATGGCAAAAGATGAAGCAGGTTTAGCGGCAATCATGGGGCATGAAGTCATTCATGCGTTAGCGCAACATGGTGGAGAGCGGATGAGCCATAGCACGATGACTCAGGCCGGATTGACCGTGAGCAATATCGGGTTGGCCGTCCTCGGAGTTGACCCAGCCCTCAACCAACTAGCGATGCAAGCACTTGGGGCCGGAGCCCAAGGTTTAGTGCTTCTTCCTTTCAGTCGAAAGCATGAATCAGAAGCTGATTATGTGGGCGTTCTTCTGGCTGCTGATGCTGGCTATGACCCACAAGAGGCCATCCGTATTTGGGAACGCATGGCAGCGGCATCTGAGGGGGCTCCACCAGAGTTTATGTCCACTCACCCCTCTCATGAAACGCGGATAAGTGATCTCAAGGGATGGATGCCCGAAGCGATGGCAATTTATGAGGGGGCTCCGAAAGCGGTCTCAGCTCCATTACCCCAGATTACTCCGTCTCCGTCCTCTTCTGCCAAACCCAAATAGAGGGAAACACGTCTTCAGAGACATCTGACAAATCTGGAGCCGTTCCTTGCAGCTTTCATACGAACACCCTTCAGGAGGATTACCGTCTCGCATGAACTGTTTCGCCTGATGCCTGTCGCCACCCTTTCGTGGCTGATGGCTCCTTACTCTCTATTGTGCGCGCGCGAAGGCCACGACCCGCCTCGACGGGTTCTGCCAAAGGGCTAATCTCCCATCGATTTCCGGTTCAGTGTCTTGCGTTGAAAGATTCCCTTGGCCCAATCCCCCTCCCTACAAGAAAGCAACATGCCGGCCCGATCCGAGAAACCTCGGCCGGTCAACCATCGCTCACAAGATGAACGCTCGCCTGTCGGGCGGCGATGCCTTCGGCATTGAATCAGAAATGAGGTTTTGGGTACGGTGCGATTCTCTCAAAATGGCCGTTTACATTTCCTATTCTCATTCACTCAAGGGAATGAATTTCCATCATAGAACTTTTTTGAAATGTAATTCAGCGCGTTAATGCGTATAGATGACACGCAGAGCGGAGAGCTTGAGGGTACTGCTTTGCAATCGCATTTCTAGATCGGAAATTTTAGTCCTCAGTGCTTGCACTTCTTCTTCGCGAATGGTTGGGTTGCGCTTTTTCAGGTCCAGCAAGCGCTGTAACTCACCATCTAATTCTTTATGCATCGACGTGATGGCCGCATTGCGAAACATAGGAAGCTGTTGCGAGGCTATATCCTCAATGTGTTGCATCTGTTTTTTTAATGTCGCGCGGGTCCTCTCGATCATTTGCCGTACCACTTCCTGATCGATCTTTTCGAGTAGAGGCTCATAGGTGTCAGGTGGTAGTGCTCGCGCAAAGCTTTGCCCCTCCTGGTTGACCAGCAAACGTAATGCGTTGCAAGGAAGGTAGCGCCCAATGCCTAATTCGGCGGGTGCAGGGCAGTTCGACTCGAATATGGCTTCGATTAAAATGCTGCGAGGGGGAATTTGTGGCATGCGTAACGAGCAGATGCTGACCCGGCCCTTTTCTCCGTTTACAATCATATCGATTGTCGCGCGGACCAATGGATGCTCCCAGCTCAGAAAATGCATGTCTTCTCGCGCCAACGCGGTCGCACGATTCGTTGTCACAGTCATGCCCTCTTCGGGTAACTCAGGAAATTGGTCGACCTCTAAATGAGCACCCGGTCGTAAGATCCAACTGCCTCGCGAATGATCTTCAATATCCACCCCAAAACAATCAAAGGCCTGTTCGAGGTATCGTGATAAGACGTCAGCCTGTTCGTTTTGATTGATTTCCTTAATCAACGGGTCGGCAATGTCTTTGCGGCAACTACTGAGTTCCAGCAACCGGTTTCGACCGAGATTGAGTTGCCGGGTTTTTTGTTCGTGCAGATGCTTGCACTCGCTGACAAACCTGTCTTCATCGAGGTGTTCGCCTATCAGATAGGCGGAAAATTGTTCGTCCATTTCGGACTTGATATGTTGACCAGTTACGCAACTCTGCTCGAATGAATTGAGTGCTTGATGGTACCAGTGGCTCAGCCGTGCATCGATTGAACCCGCCGCGGTAGGCACGTGAATATTGATATCATACTGCTGTCCGATTCTATCCAGGCGACCAATGCGTTGCTCCAGCAAATCGGGGTTATCAGGTAAGTCGAACAACACGATATTGTGGAGAAATTGAAAATTACGGCCTTCGCCACCAATCTCCGAGCAAATCAATATTTGTGCACCCTCTTCGGCATCGGCAAACCAGGCGGCAGCACGGTCTCGCTCAAGGATATTCATGTGCTCGTGAAACACGCCAGCTTGCACACCATGTTTTTTCCGCAGTATTTTTGATATTGAAACCGCGGTCTCGGCTGTGGCGCAAATCAGGAGGACTTTGTGCGGCGAGAGTTCTCTGAGTGTATCGGAAAGCCAGTGAATACGGGTCTCGTGTCGGTCGTCGGCTAGTACAGCAGGAATAAAGTGCCGTTTGGGGAAACCGCTGATCGTCGCACGCGTGTTTCTGAACAACATGCGGCCAGTGCCATGTTGATCAATTAAATAGTCGATGAGCTCTCGACGAATAGTGCGTGCCTCGTCATGCGCGGCATTGATGCCTGTGATATCGATGGCGTCGCTATCATCAATGAGCGAACGTAATCGCGCCAGATCATCTTTAGCCAAGACTTGATTATCGAGTAAGAGATTCACCAGCTCGACAGTCGCGGCATGTTGTTTCTCCTCGGCGACATAGCTTTCGAGGGAATGAAAGCGCGCAGGGTCGAGTAGTCGCAAGCGGGCAAAATGCCCTGCCGTGCCAAACTGCTCGGGTGTGGCTGTTAATAACAAGACTGAATCTGACTGCGTAGCTAATCTTTCGATGTGTCGATACTCTCGACTGCTCTCACTCGGAGTCCACTCAAGATGGTGTGCCTCATCGACGACCAACATATCCCAATCGCACGTGGCAATGAATGGGGCGATGTCATCGCGGCAGGCAAAATCCAATCCGCATAACACGAGTGGGAACTGATCGAAATAGTTTTCAAGAGGTCCCGATTCTTCAAAGTCGTCTACGACTTCGTCTGTATTTAAAAAATACTGTTCATCAATGATGGTGAACCGTAAATTAAAGCGCCGGAGCAATTCCACCAACCATTGATGCATGAGTGGTTCTGGTACGATAATTAATGCACGGTGTATTTTTCCGGTCAGTATCAGGCGGTGCAGGATTAAGCCGGCTTCAATGGTTTTACCGAGGCCTACTTCATCGGCAAGCAGAACACGCGGGGCTGTTCTATGTGAAACTTCATTGGCAATATACATTTGATGTGGAATCAGGCTGACACGAGCCCCGTGTAAGCCAAAGCTTGCTGATGTTTGTTGGTTGGCAAGGTGTTGCAGCGTTGCCGCGCGCAGTTCAAACCATTTATTGCCGTCAATTTGCCCGGCAAACAGTTTGTCTTGAGGTAAATTAAACGTAATTTCATCGGACAGTTCACATTCGTGCATGGTGGCCGTTTCGCCACTGTCTCGAATACCGTGGTAGCGGAGTGTGCCATCGACGTGTTCTATTCTGGTTATCGACAAGCACCAACCATCGACATTTGTAATTGAATCACCGACATCAAATTCAACACGCGTCAGCAGGGCTGTTTTTTTTGCATACGTGCGTATTTCATCGGCAGCGGGAAATTCCATTTGAACCGTGCGAACGTCGACAGATTGGACAATACCCAACCCGAGTGCGGCATCGTTGTCACTGATCCAGCGCTGGCCGGGAGTAAAATCAGGCATGTGTTCGCTCATCTTCTTTTCAGAGGTAAAAAAATTGTTTGGCTATCAAACACGAAAATCGGTTTCGTAGAGGTGGCAGTGAGTTTTCTACATTCCCAACGAGTACAAATTTTCTGCGCAGGGCGATTGTCTTGCTCTACATAAAAGCGAAGACCATAGACATTTCCGTCATTTCTAGCTCATTGGAGAATATATTGATACAGGAATATGTATTCACCAAGCCGTCGTACGTACGCGTCAATACACACGCATTGTATCCACCAACATAAGCTATCGCACCAGTCGTAGGTTATGACTAGACAGGCGACCACTTTTGTAGCAAAAGAAAAAAAACAAGGTCAAATCTTGGCTGGAGATTTCAGGATGGAAGGAGGCAAACTTGCTGGATAGTCTGTGACAGCTCTGTATTAAATTTTCTGCTGCGGTATCTCATCCGCTCAACCACGTTCTGGTCAGGTATACCCGTCTTTCGCGATCAAGCTAATTATGAGTCCTTTCTGCTGCTGATGTGTGACACTCCGTCCTTTACGACATTGAGGTGTTGGCCTATTGTCTGATGGGGAATCATTCGTATTTCTGCCTCCTCACCAACGGAAAATTTAGGGCGCATGCGCGCCATGAGAATGGCCGCTGTTTCTGGTCCAGGATAAAGCCATTGTCGCGGAAGAGGCGGCGTATGAGGCGAGCGTGATCCGCTCAGGGACTGAAGATCAATTCCTAGACATTGTTCAGAAGATGGCCTAATTTGGCTTTTTTGGTACGCAAATAATGCACGTTGGACTCTTGCGGTGTGATTTCAATGGGTACTCGTTCCACAACTTTCAAACCATACCCCTCAATCCCGACTATTTTACGAGGATTATTGGTAATCAGACGAATGTTTTTCAATCCTAAATTCACTAAAATTTGGGCCCCAATTCCGTAATCCCGCAAATCTGCTTTGAACCCTAATTGCAAATTCGCTTCCACGGTATCACTGCCTTGATCCTGCAGATGATAGGCCTTTATTTTATTAGTCAAGCCAATGCCTCGCCCCTCTTGATTGAGGTAAAGGACGACACCTTTCCCCTCCTGTTCAATCAGTTCCATGGCTCGATGAAGCTGCTCACGACAATCACACCGCAATGATCCAAAGACATCAGCCGTCAAGCAGCCTGAATGCACGCGAACCATGGTGGGACTCTCATCAATCTCGCCTTTGACCAAGGCAATATGAGTTCCCGAATCTAATTCATTTTCAAATACGACGGCCTCAAATTGTCCTAAATTTGTTGGGAGATTGGCTCGAACCATTTCTTTCACAAACGTCTCGCGATGCAGTCGATATTGAATCAAATCTTTCACGGTAATGATTTTCAATTGATGCAGCTTCGCAAATTCTCGAAGATGTGGAACCCGAGCCATCGTCCCATCATCATTCATAATTTCACAGATCACAGCAGCGGGTTTCAGCCCCGCTAACCGTGCTAAATCAACAGAACCTTCAGTTTGTCCCGCCCGACGTAACACACCACCTTTATGGGCTTTCAGTGGGAAGACATGCCCTGGCCGAGCAAAATCAGTGGGTTTCGCGTTGGGATCCACCGCTAATTTGATGGTCGTGGCTCGGTCAGCAGCCGAAATGCCAGTGGTGATATCATTCGCGGCATCAATGGACACGGTAAATGCGGTTCCAAAGGTCGCGGTATTTTCCTGTGCCTGGGGGGGAAGTTTGAGCTCCTCGACACGTTCGGGGGTTAAGGCGAGACATATCAGCCCACGCCCATATTTAGCCATAAAGTTAATGGCATCCGGTGTGACGAGCTCGGCAGCTAGGACTAAGTCCCCTTCATTTTCTCGATCCTCATCATCGACTAAGATGATAGATTTACCATCCTGAAAATCCTGTAAAGCTTCTGGGATCGTGTTAAATGCTGAGTTGCTTGTTGACTCTTTCTCGTTTTCCATAAGTAGGGTGCCTCAAATTCGATGTGATTGCTGCTCTAGGCTATGTCCACGAGGCAGGCTTTGGATGCACAAATCGACCTGAACGTTGAACTATGATAACACTAAGTGCCGCTAATCCTGAAACCAAGCCTAACATCCAAAATCCAGAGACAAATGCGCCAGTCAACTCTTTCAACCAACCAAAGCCGGTGGGCAAGAGAAAACCTCCTAAGCCACCTGCCGCTCCAATAAAGCCCGATGCCGTCCCCATCATGCCTTGAAACCTCGAGGAGACCACTTGAAAGACAACACCATTCCCAAACCCCAAGCACATCATAACGCCAAACACTATCGCTAATGCCCAGAAAATGGTTGAAAATTGCCCTGCGACGAGGCACAAAGCCGTGACGGCAACAAACAATCCTGGCAACAACGTGAGCCCACCAAATCGATCCGCAAGCCATCCACCGAATGGACGAGTCAGACTCCCGGCTAACGCGGCTAAAGCCGTCAATGAACCAGCTTCGACCATATCGAGATCAAATTGATCATGAAAGAAAGTAGGCAGATAGCTGGAAAGTCCCACGAAACCACCAAAGGTGACGGCATATAATCCACATAACCAATACATGGATTTTTCCTGTAACCCTTTCGAGAAAAATTCTCTATACGTGCGTCGTTCCGTTTTCCTAGGACTGTGCCAATTCACTGGTTGTACTAACCAGAAAAAAATACAAGCCGTTCCCAACACCGGCACCAGCATCAGGGCAAACACCTGATGCCAGCCATAGAGGGCAGCTAAGCGAGGAGCAAACAATGATGCGATCAGAACACCACTATTTCCAACAGCCGCAACACCCATCGCCAAGCCTTGATGGGCAGCAGGATATGCTTGACTCGCGACCGGGAGAGCTATAGCAAAACTCGCACCCGCGATACCCAAGATAAGCCCAACAAGCAAGATTTCTCCGAAACTGGTGCCCCATTGCCACCCAAGCAACAATGCGATCGCTTCCAAAGCGAGAATGCCTATACCAACAGTTTTCGCTCCAACCCAGTCGCCTAAAGGCCCAACCACCACTCGTAAGATGGAGCCTCCAAGTAAGGGAATTCCAACGAGCAGGCCTTTTTGGAATGCCGAAAGCCCAAATTCTTCTGATATCGGGATGCTCAGCGCGCCAACGAGAAGCCAGACCACGAAGCTGACCTCAAAATGCAACCAAGCGCCCAGTAAACTAGGCCAATGGCCTGATCGAAGAGCGAGCCATCCTTCTTGTATCATTGCTCAATCAACATTCGAATGTTCTCTCGCAAGACCATAGATTAATTACGTAGGGTACAGCCTCGTGTACTCTTAAAAAATGGGCGCTGACGGACAATTTTCCCCGCGAGCAGAGAGCTCTCAAACCACAGTACGGCTCAGCCTTTTTATCTATTTTTTAGAAAAAGGCTTTTGCCGCAGGCAACCAATTCATTACAATATCTCAGATACATGCACAAGGAATCTAAGCACCATTATTTTCATTCATGCGTATGAAACCATCAAAAAAAGTTCAAAATAACGTGATTGACATTCAAGCAAACGCTTCAGACTCATCTGATTCAATTGAAGAATTTATTGAAACAGACGAATCTGCCTCCATTGATATCTTGCCGATAACAGAGGATGAAACCGAAGAGAATAAGGAAGACCAGGATACTACCAAGGAGGCCACAACATGGGAAAGTTTGTCCAGGGCGCTCACACCCACAACGACCTTAAGCCGCTACCTTGCTGAAGTCAGACGTTACCCTTTTCTCACCAAAGAAGAAGAAATTCAACTCTTTCATGAATATCAACTCGGTACACGAGATGCCGCTGTGAAACTGATTTTAGCGAACCTACGGGTGAGCGTAAAAATTGCTTCGGAATATGGTCTGGCTGGGCTTGATCAAATGGACCTTATTCAAGAAGGGAATGTGGGCCTCTTGCAAGCCATGAAAAAATTTGATCCCACAAAAAATGTCCGATTCTATGCGTATGCAGCGTGGTGGGTCCGTGCATTTGTGTTGCGGTATCTCTTGAATAACTTTCGATTAGTGAAAATTGGCACCACACAAGCACAACGCCGGTTGTTCTATAACCTTCGCAAGGAAAAAGCCAAGCTTGAACGAGAAGGGTATGTCCCTGATCCCAAACTGTTAGCCGACCGCTTGAATGTCCGTGAACGAGATGTCGTAGAAATGGATCAACGCTTGGGTAGTTGGGAGCTCTCTTTGGATGCCCCGATGAACGACGATGGGGAAGGCACGTTTCATGATTTACTGCCTGCCGTTCAAACACCTGTGGATGACCAGCTGGGCAATACCCAACTTCGCCTGCTGTTCCGAAAAAAACTCGCTGAATTTGCCAAATCCTTGACTGAGCGTGAAGAGGATATTTTGCGGAACCGGATGCTGTCAGAAAGCCCAGTGACCTTAGAAGATTTAGGAAAAAAATATTCGATCACCAAAGAGCGCAGCCGACAGATTGAGGCTAAAATCATCAAAAAATTACGAGAGTTTATGAAAAAGGATATTCATGACTTTGAATTGCTTAAGAAGTAAATTTAAGCCTTTGTATCTAGGTAAATTACCTTGATTACTAAATTCCGCTTTTTTCCTTTTCTCCTCCTTCCCGACTTTTCCAATGAGAAGCTAGGAAATATCTGCCAGAACCCCTCTTGACTTCAATTGAACGAGACTTATCTGGATTTCCAGCAAAGAAAATCGTGCGTCCATTCAGATGACCCACGAGCAAACGATAACTCAAGCTATTAAACAGGACAAAAGTTCTCATTAATCAAGCCACAAAACCATTGAAGGAGGTACACATGGCAGCCACGAAAGAAAAAAAAGAAACACCAGCCGGAACGAGCGCTAAAGGGTTTCGTCCCCTCGGAGATCGAGTCTTTGTCACCTATACCGAAGAATTAGAGCGAACAGCTGGAGGCATTTATGTGCCAGATTCAGCTCGTGAAAAGCCTCAACGTGGAACGATTGAAGCCGCAGGCGCTGATGTCGAAAATGTGAAAGTTGGCGACCAAGTGTTGTTTGATAAGTATTCAGGCACCAAAATCAAGATTGAAAATGATGATTGTTTAATTTTGAAAGAAGAAGATATCTTGGGTGTGTTTGAAAACTAATTCCCGCCAATAAATGCCAATAATAATTTACTCAATATCCATTTACAGATTACAGATGATTTCCAAGGAGGAAATGTATGGCTAAGCAGTTAAGATACAGTGAAAATGCACGGAGTTCGATTCTTTCCGGCGTCAATA
>JAJDBQ010000243.1 GCA_029261255.1 Nitrospirales bacterium | reverse complement strand
GGAAACGCATAGGTTCGTATGGCTTGTTATGTCAAAAAATTCGGAGGAACGTCAGTAGGCAGCATTGAGCGCATTCAGCATGTGGCGCAGCTCATCGACAAAACCTATCGCGACGGTCACCAATTGGTGGTGGTGTTGTCTGCCATGAGTGGAGAGACTGATCGACTCACAAAAATGGCCAAGGAATTGAGCGCGGATCCTGACGACCGAGAGCTAGATGTCTTGCTCTCCTCTGGTGAGCGGGTAACAGTCGCGTTAATGGCCATGATGTTAAAAAGTCTTGGCGTCAACGCCCGATCATTCACGGGGCGGCAAGTGGGAATTATCACAGATGGTGCTCATACAAAAGCACGAGTTTCTCGTGTTGACACGAAGCGGGTCCTGGAAGCATTGAATGATGGGGTTGTGCCTATAGTGGCAGGGTTTCAGGGCATCAACGAAGCGTCCGATGTGACCACGCTTGGGCGGGGAGGGTCGGATCTCACCGCAGTCGTGTTGGCCGCAGCGCTCAAAGCTGATACGTGTTTTATCTATACCGATGTGGATGGCGTGTACACAGCCGATCCGAATATGGTGCCGTCTGCTCGGCGATTAGAAAAAATCTCGTATGAAGAAATGTTGGAGTTGGCCAGCTTAGGAGCCAAGGTGTTGCAGACGCGCTCCGTGGAGCTTGCGGCAAAGCATCAGGTCCCGGTTGAGGTGCGCTCCAGTTTTCAAGACGGACCGGGAACCCGTGTGGTAAAAGAGGATACAGATATGGAACACGTCTTAGTCTCAGGGATTACAGGGGATCGCAATCAAGCGAAGCTCACGATAGTTGGCGTCCCAGATCAGCCTGGGATTGCCGCAAAAATATTTGTGGCGATTGCGGAAGCTGCGGTAAATGTGGACATGATTATTCAAAACGTCAGTCAAGATTCCTTGACGGACATTTCTTTTACGGTGCCGAGGGGCGATTTGAAAGCTGCCATCCGTCTCGTTCAAAGTCTTGCGAAAGAGGTTGGGGCCAGAACCGTTGAAGTGAATGAAGCCATCGCCAAAGTTTCTTTAGTGGGGGTCGGGATGCGTTCGCATTCCGGCGTTGCAGCACGAATGTTTGCGACACTGTCTCGTGATGGAATCAATATTATGATGATTAGTACCTCGGAAATTAAGATTTCGTGTGTGGTCGAAGAAAAATATATGGAATTGGCTGTGCGAGGTTTACACCAGGAGTTCGAGTTAGAAAAACCACCAATCGGCTAGGTCAGCATCATTCGACAGGTATGATGAAGCTTTGAGATGAGAACATAAGTGTGACGACACAACAGCATTCAACCATTGAAATCTATGACACGACGTTGCGCGATGGGTCGCAGGCGGAGGACGTCAGTTTTTCGGTCGAAGATAAGATTCGGATCACTCGGAAACTTGATGAACTGGGAGTGCATTTTATTGAAGGGGGCTGGCCCGGAGCCAACCCCAAAGACATCGAGTTCTTTCAAATCATCAAAGCGACACCGCTTCAGCAGGCTAAAATTGTCGCATTTGGTTCGACCAGAAAAGCCAAGAATTCTGCGAAAGATGATCCGACGCTGGCAGCGCTACTTTCGGCCGAAACCGATATCGTTACCATTTTTGGGAAGAGCTGGACCCTTCATGTTACGGAGGCCTTGGAAACAACCTTAGAAGCTAACTTGGAACTCATTGAAGATTCCATTGCCTTTCTCCGTACAAAGGGCCGGCAAGTCTTTTACGATGCCGAGCATTTTTTTGATGGTTATAAATCTGACCCCAACTATGCACTGAAAACACTTGACGCGGCTGTGAAAGCTGGCGCTGAACGTATCATCTTGTGTGATACCAATGGTGGTACGATGCCATGGGAGATTCAGGAGATTGTTTCAGTTGTACGAGAACATTGTTCCGTACCCTTGGGTATTCATGCCCATAATGATGCTGAGATGGGGGTGGCGAATTCCTTGGTTGCCGTAGAGGCGGGTGTGACGCATGTTCAGGGGACAATCAATGGCATTGGTGAGCGTTGTGGGAATGCCAACCTCTGCTCGATTATGGCGAATTTGGAATTGAAGATGGGCCGTACGGCCTTGGGTGAGGGACGGTTAACGAATCTCAGAGCTATTTCCCACTATGTCGCGGAAATGGCCAATCTGTTACCAAACAAACGTCAGCCCTATGTTGGCGATACGGCGTTTGCCCATAAGGGGGGAGTGCATATCCATGCGGTACAAAAAAATCCCCTGACCTACGAGCATGTTCAACCGGAGCAAGTTGGGAATCATCGCCGAGTGTTGATTTCGGATAATAGTGGGCGAAGTGCGGTATTGAGCAAGATGGAAACATTTGGTCTAGACCTTTCTCAAGATAATCCAAAAGTTCAGGAATTATTGGGTTCCCTTAAGAATTTAGAATATGAAGGCTATCAGTTCGAGGGCGCTGAGGGGTCATTTGAACTGATGTTGCGCAAAGCGTTGGGAACCCATACGCCCTCATTTGAGCTGCTGGGGTACCGAATCATTGTCGAAAAGCGTAACACACATGAAGAGTCGGTCTCAGAAGCCACAATTATGGTCAAAGTGGGTGATGTAGTCGAACATACGGCGGCTGTCGGTGATGGACCCGTCAATGCGCTTGATCATGCCCTACGGAAAGCCTTGGAGAATTTTTACCCGCAACTCAAAGAAGTCAAGCTGTTGGACTATAAAGTCCGAGTCTTAACAGGGCTGAGGGGAACGGGATCGCGAGTTCGAGTGCTGATCGAATCCGGGGATCAGAAAGAAAAATGGGGAACTGTTGGGGTATCTGAAAACATCATTGAAGCCAGCTGGCAGGCATTAGCGGATAGCATAGAATATCAACTCATGCGAGAAAAGCTCTAGGGTATTACCCGTTCTTTTCCTCCTCGTTCTCCTCCTTCCCCTTAGACCTCTATTGTGGATAAGATGCTGAAATGTAAGAAGTTCTTGACAAGATTGCCAAGGGGGGTTACGTTCTGCCAATCAAGTCCATCAGGAGATAGGATACACCTCCATTTTCCACTCCTTTCACAATCATTTGCCAGGGGGTACTGATTATGCGAAAGGCGGACATCGCCGACATCATTACAGAGACTGCCGGGATTCAGAAAGCCGAATCCATGGAAATGGTCGAACAGGTCTTGGACTTGATCAAAGCCATGATGCAGCAAGGAGAAGTGGTCAAGATTGCCGGATTTGGTAATTTTGTTGTCCGAAACAAAGGGGAGCGCAAAGGACGGAATCCACGGACTGGCGAGGAGATTGCGATTACGCCTCGTCGAGTGGTGACGTTCCGGCCAAGTGCACTGTTTAAGCAATATGTGAATGATGAAGTGCCAAGCCAAGGCGTATCTATGACGACAGAGTGAGCAGCCATGGGAGTGGGCACAAAACACGAGGATAAGGCTGGATATAAGATAGGCGAAGTGGCCTCGATTGCGAAACTGCCCGCGTATGTCTTGCGGTTTTGGGAATCAGAGTTCATTTTCTTGAAACCGAAGAAGAGTCAGGGTAAGCACCGTGTTTATTCGAAAACAGATATTGAAACGATTTTTGAGATTAAGCGAATGCTGTATGAAGAAGGATATACGATTGCGGGTCTCAAGCGATTTTGGTATCGCAAGAAAAAGAACAGTGAAGTGGTTGAAGTTCCCAAAGATCGGGTGAAAAAAGCCAAATCTGAATTACAGAGTATTTTGAAAATCTTAGATCGGCAATCAGCCTAAAGCGCTCAGTGAAACTGGGAACAAATGATGTCCCTATTGAATCTTTCTCAAAGATAGTTCGAAATATTTCAGGAAATTGTGTTGTCAGCAGCTGACGGGAATGGTCAAAAAAGTCATCCAGCAAGGCCACAGCTTTTTTGACGCGCGGAGCGTACTTCCAGTACGTGAGCACGACGAAAGGGCGAGAACGCCGCTGGTGGCTTTTTTCAACATTCCCATTATGAAGAGAGTTGTCGGGGCGTAGCGCAGCCCGGTAGCGCACTCGCTTGGGGTGCGAGAGGTCGGCCGTTCAAATCGGCTCGCCCCGACCAAATTCTAAAGTAAGAAGTAAAAAGGGAGAAGTGAGATGGAAGAGGCTTCTCACATTAATGGTTGCCAGTTCTAACTCTGCAAGTCTTCATCCTCAATCAGCTCTTCACTATCAGGCATCCCGTAGGCAATGAATTTCGCATACGAGAGATAAATTTGACTGCTGTCTCGTATCGCCGTTGAGCCAGCCTTCATACGCCCGTATTTTACCTGGTCTGCAGGCTCCTCACTTTTTTGGAGGGTTCCCACGTATTCTCCAAGTAACATTGAGTAGCGTTGCATGGCCTGCTCAATCTCCATATAGGCTTGCATAATGTCTTCTTGCATCGTTTGTCCTCCACGAAAATGATTTCCACCTTACAAAAGCCCGTACTCCTGGTCAACTTTGCGGAACAATCCCATGAAGAATAGCATGGCGGATGTGGTGGACGAAGGTTTTCAGGAAATATTCAACGAGTGATTGTATTGTTTGACCGGTTTTTCAGGGATTCAGTAGAATGCCATGGCCAAGTTGGAGTATCTCATTGTGAGTACTTTCGCCAGAGCAAGTATTGGCAGCATCGTTTGTTCTCTTCATGAACACCCTTCCCATCCCATGGATTTCAGTTGTCATTCCTATCAAAGATGAACGGGAGAATATCCCGTTACTCGTCAGCCAACTGATCACATTTTTTGACAGCCGGCCTGAAAGTGAGACAGCTCTTTTTGAACTGATCTTAGTGGATGATGGGAGCAACGATGGTAGCGAGACGTTGTTGGACGAATTAGTCTTGCAATACGCCGTTGTCCGAGTTGTGCATTTGGACAAGAATCATGGTCAAACGGCGGCTTTTGATGCGGGGTTTCGGCAAGCATCCGGTGAATTGATCGCGACGATGGATGGAGATTTGCAATATGATCCCAACGATTTTGCTAAACTGCTGCCGTTGGTGACGCAATTTGATTTAGTCTGCGGGCGACGTGCGTCTCGACATGACAATATGGTGCGTCGATGGTCGTCCACCATTGCCAACCAAGTACGAAATTTTGTGATTCATGATGGTATTTCAGATACTGGGTGCTCCTTGAAAATTTTTCGAAGAGCAGTCGTCGACCGCATGCCTCTGTTTAAAAACATGCATCGGTTTTTTCCAGCTGTCGCTCAGATGTATGGGTTTACCGTCACAGAAGTCCCAGTCCAACATTTCCCTCGAGCACATGGGATGTCCAAGTATGGCGTGGGCAATCGATTATTTGTGGGATTGTATGATCTGTTTGCGGTTCGATGGATGCAGAAACGATGTTTAAATTATACGATGCGAGAATCAAAGCCTCCTCAATCTCATAAGTGACTGCGACCCGATGGATTTCAGCTCACTGTCAACAGAAGAAATGGTATGGTTGGGGATTGGGTTTCTCGGGCAAAGCCTCTTTTTCTCTCGATGGATACTACAATGGGCCTCATCAGAGCGGCGGGAAGAAAGTCATATCCCCGTCTCCTTTTGGTACATGAGTTTGATTGGGAGTGTCATCGTCTTGGCCTACGCCCTTCATCGAGTGGATCCGGTCTTTATCGCAGGTCAAAGCGTGGGGACCGTTGTCTATGTGCGTAATCTCATCCTGCTCTATCGTGCGAAGAAAAAGAAGCGAGCGGTGAGTGGGTAATCTCTCGGTTCCTTCTGGTTCTTCCTCGACGCCTCCTTCTCTTTCTCCTCCTCTTCAATCCAAGTTTTCTCATTCTACATTCGTGCATATCGTCTTCGTGCTGATGCTAGGGATCTGGCTGTTCGGCTTGGAAGGCGGATGGCTCGGGGGCTTAGATATGGGTGGGTTAGGGCTGACCGATCGAGATGAAGGGAGCAATGCCGAGGCTGCGCGAGAAATGCTGGAAACCGGTGATTGGATTTCACCCACACTCAACTACGAACCACGCTTTGCGAAGCCTGCCTTCACCTACTGGCTCATCAGTGGTTCCTACAGCCTATTTGGCATCAATGAATTTGCGGCACGGTTTCCTTCGGCCCTCTCTGGACTTTTAGTGTTGCTAGTACAGTATGCCTTTGTGGCCCGATGGCTTGGTGCGCCTCTGGCTTTTTTCTCGTCACTCATGCTGTTGCTCAATTTGGAATTCTTGGCGATCAATCGTATGGTCATCACCGACCCCGAACTCGTCGTCTTCACCACTCTGGCTGGCTATAGTTTTTGGCATGCATTGAACGAATCGAGTAAGCACAGTCGTTGGTGGTTTATATGTTTTTATGTGGCGATGGGTTTTGGGATGTTGGTCAAGGGACCAGTGGGCATCATCATTCCGTTGGTGGGAGTCATTCCCTATCTCACGCTGACTCGACAATGGAAAAAATTTTGGCAAAAGGGATTCCCAGTCCTAGGCCCAATCATCGTTTTCTTAGTCGCGGCTCCCTGGTACATTTCCATGATTCAAATTCATGCTGAGGCTTATTGGGCTGCTGCCCAAGCCAACACCACGGGACGATTCATGAATCCCATGGAGGGCCATGGCGGAACCTTGTTTTTTTATGTCCCGATTTTGCTCTTGGGGTTCTTCCCATGGAGTGCGTTCCTACCTTCTGTGCTGTATCAATCGTTGAAACAGTGGAAATCACATTGGCAGGGAAAAGAATTTCCCACGCGCGAAGCCAATCTAGAATTCTTTCTCTGCCTCTGGGTTGTGGGTTTATTGATATTTTTTACCTTCTCTGCCACGCGCTTGCCACATTATATTTATCCGTTGTTTCCGGCCGCAGCAATCTTAGTGGCCATGTGGTGGAAGCGGTTTCAATCTATGGCTTCTCCGCCAGATTGGCGGATCTCTCGGTGGCTTCTTCTTGGGATTGGTTACCTCTTAGGAATTGCGATCATTGTTGCTCCGGAAATTTTCCATCACTTCATCAAGCAAATTAGCAAAGAGTTTCCTGCTGCGGTGGATGTGGATTTTGGATGGCTGCCACTCATCATGGGATTGGTCATTCTACTCGGAACAATGGGAATACGACTGTGTCTTGAGTCAGAAACGAGGCAATCGTGGGCGGTGGGTATAGCAGGAGGAATGATGGCGCTTTTTGGGGTGCTCCTGGTGAAGGGGGCCGTTCCGGTGTATCACACGTATTTCATCGAACCGCCACAACGAATCGCCTTGCTCGCTAGTTTGAAGCTCGGAAAAGATGATCGGTTACTACAAGTCGGAAGAAAGCGGCCATCTCTCAGTTTTTATGCTGAGCGTAAGGTGCATTTTCTGGGGCCGCATGATGGGAAGGAATGGGAGGAGCACTTAGCGGCTTCAGTCAAAAAAATGATTATTCTTCAAACCTCTCTTCGGCAGGAGATTCCAGAAGCCGTATCCGAGTGGACTGTCGTCCTCGAGCACGGTGGCTTCTCTCTCCTCTCCAGCGAACCAGGGCTGTAGCGAAATCGAGTTTAAGGAGTGGGCCGAGACTGCCAATAGCCTGGTTTGCGGTGCGCATGTGCGACAGCAGCTAGGATGATTTTTTCTCCACGAATGAAGAAGGGAAGGTAGTAGGGGAAAATAGGGCAGTTTGCTCGACGATAACCACCGTCTCGCTCATGCCATAGAAACGGTTCTTCCGATATTCGATCAACCACAAATGCGATCTCGGCTCGAAACCGTTTGCCAAGGCCAGGTTCTTTGTCTTCGTACCAAAGAGTGGCTTCAATGAGTTCCTGGCGAGCTTCGTCCAGGAATTCAACGATCATGTACCTAGTTGATCATCAAGTTCTGAGAAGACTTCACTGGCAGGTTTTGATTGAGTCTCGCCGCGGTCGAACCGCATGATACGTTCGCGGATTGCCACATCCCATGCTTTTTCGGTCTCAGGTGAGGGACTGGGATCACTTGCTCCAAGGAGACGATGCGCCAAGGTGAGGCGTTGCTTAAGGGGAAGATCTTCAGCGACTTGAAGAATTTCTTCAATTGTTTTCATAGGGAAATTGTACTAGATGTCTAGAGTGTTGTCATCTTGGACTAAAAATAGGGGCTAGGTGTTATCTCAGGTTCCTTGACTTATTGTGGTGATTGAAGAAAAATTGTGGACGTTTGGATTGGTATCCGTTCCTTTCGTTGGAATCAGTTAAATGTACGGTAAATGCCGGGATTCGGCCCGGCAGCCGAGATCCTTTTGTTTCGGCAAAAGGACCCAAAACCATTGACGCCCCGTCCGGACTAATTGGATGAGACGGACGCAAGACGTAGGAGAGCGGACCAACTCGCTGCGCTCAAACAAGGCCCGTCGAATAATTAGAGCGTCCATCCAGAGGGCCAGGCGGGAGGCGTCGATAAGCGAGAAGGTAGACAGATAAATGGGGTAAGGAGAATTCCAAGTTGAGTTATTAGCGCAGGGTGAGTTGTCTTGACCGTTTCCTCTTCGATTTGGATCTCTTGCGGGGAATGTAGAGGGAAATGATTTCTAAATTATTTGGAATCAGTATAACTGTCTAAATGCATACAGGATTGCCTGAAGAATTCCAGCTCCAATAATGATAGGTAAGATCGAGTGGATCTTGTATTGTAGGTGTCGGTTGACCGAGAAAGACCCCATGGCAAGTGAAGCAATACCTGACATCCAATTCATGGAGACGTCCGCCTTGTAATGTTTCAGTCTGACATCGGGGACAATCTTTTATTGCTACTCCCGGTAGGGCTAGAAATGGTTGAGTTCCTTCATTGGGTGATTTCCCGCTATCAGCTTGTTTTTCCCGGTAGGCATCTAATTCTCCCTTATCAAACCAGATTCCATGGCCTTCAGGGCATCGATCCAAATGGAGACTATGTTCCTCAAGGGGAATGAGTGTTTTTTCGCAGAAAGGACAATGCATGAGACCTATATTTTCTCACAGGTATCTTAAATTACAAGTGAAAATGGCACTTTGGTACCCAGTTAAGATAGGAAAGAGGGGAAGCGGATTGAGAGAGTTAGGAGGGCCAGGAGGAACATTCCGATACCTAGAATCGCTTCGGTCAAGAAGGGGTTGAGTCCTGCGATGAAATTTTTTGAGCCTTTGGTTTGAGATGGGGATTCAGATTGAGTGCCTAGCCACCAGGTGATTCCTGTTAAGAGACTTGCTCCTACCACGATTGCGCTGCCGGTTGTTGATGCTAGGCCGAGGCCCATGAGTAGGCGTGACCATGTTGGTACTTTCAAATTTATGCCAGTTTGAGCGATTGCGTATTCCCGCAGCCACCAGAGACGAAGACCAAGGCCCACCAGTATTAAAGACATTCCGATAAATAGTGAGATATAGGGTTCTAGGTCGATGCCTGGATGGGGGACGAGAATCCAGAGTAGGCCGAAGGCGGCGACGATCCAGGGAAGAGCATGGACTAACGCACGCGCGATGGCTTCTTTCCATTCTTTTCTGGCATAGACTAAGACAAGGCTGCATCCTATTCCGATCAGCAACCCCGCCATCACATCTGTAGGAAAATGCGAGCCTTTGATGACTCGACACATGGCATTAAAGCTAGCGAGTCCAAACCACAGCACTCTCCATTTTGGGAAATAATAGGCCAGCACCATCGCCATTGAAAATGAGCCGGAGGTATGGCCTGATGGAAAGGAGTCTAGTCCGATTTGTAGGGTAGGGCGTATTTCCCACTCAGTCGTGTCCATGAGTCGCGGACGAGGTCTGCTGAGTGTGTGTTTCAGAAATTGGGTGATTAATGCTGCGATGCCATGCGCGAGTAAGGAGTAAAGCCCAGCGAATTTCCATCGGTCTGATTGCATCCACAGGCCTATTCCTCCGATAGCCAAGGAAATGAGGACCAAGGTCAGTCCTTTCCCTAGATAGTTGCCAACGTCACCAATTTGATCAATTAACGGATCTGTGAAGCCATGCACGATATCCAGAGTGGGGTGGTCCACTTGTCCGGTTGCCGCAAACAGGGTGATGAGGATAAGGAGCGAAAGCGCGATGATTAGGTTTGAAGCGTGCTTGGTAAGAACGGAAGGAGCGGGTAGAGACGACGACGGTGGTTGGTCAATCACAGGATATTAGCGCGGATGGATTCCTGCATCCGCAGGAAGGACGGTCCAGATAGAAATTAGGTTTCTGAATCCTCCCATTTGTAAGGGGAGGACTAAGGTGGGGTAGAGTCGTGCAAATGGAAACAATTTGTGGGATGGAACTGATGTGCTCCAACTCAAGGTTTTTTCCTCCGAATATTTTCTCTTTGGAAACATTCCCGGCCGTGCAAAGAGGGGAAGAACTTATGGAATCCAATCAGCTATGAAAATGTTGAATTCCCCTTTGGCGGTCGTATTGCGGTCGGAGGACCATACGACTTGCTTTCCATTCGGAGAGAACATCGGGAAGCTATTAAAGTTGCCATTGAAGGTAATTTGTTCAGGCTTTGAGCCATCGTCTCCAATGACATGAAGATGAAATGAGGGACGCCCTTCGTGATCAGGTGGTGTGGCGAGATTCGAAGAATAGATGACGCCTTTGCCATCAGGTAGAAAAAATGGCGCAAAGTTGGAACGTCCATTGTCGGTGACTTGTACTTTATTGGATCCATCGGCGTTCATGATAAAGATTTCCAAATTGGAAGGCTCCACCTGATTTTGTGCTAATAATTCTTGGTACGCCTTCACGTCTTCCGCAGTTTGGGGGTGATGGGCACGATACACGATTCTCTTGCTATCTGGAGAATAGAACGCTCCTCCATCGTAGCCTACTGCAGTGGTCAATCGTTTGATACTTCGTCCATCGATATCCATCGAATAGATATCGAGATCGCCATCCCGTACTGAGGTAAACACTACCGTTCGTCCGTTCGGTGCAATAGTGGCTTCGGCATCGTATCCAGCTGCCGACGTGAGGCGTTGTAAGTCGGTGCTCGCGACATTCATCGAAAAAATATCGTAGTTATCTAAGGCCCATCGGTAATGTTCCGTTCGTGGAAGTTTGGGAGGGCATTGTCCGCCTGTGAGATGGGTGGATGAAAATAAGACTCGTCGGCTTCCTGGAAAATAATACCCACATGTGGTGCCGCCGACTCCCATGCTGACTCGACGGACATTGGAGCCATCGAGATTCATTGTGTAAATTTGATAGCAGGCGCGCAGGGTTTTGCCATCTGGTTCTAAGGTTGATTGATAGACGAGTTTGTAGCCATCCGGAGAAAAATAGGCTTCCGCATTTTTCCCAGAAAAGGTGAGTTGTTTGATATTTGCGAGATGTGGTTCGGGATTGGGTGTCGGGGTTGGTTTGGTTGCAGGTTCGGCAGCCCATCCCGTGGGAGAAATGACGAAGAACAATACAGTCAATATGACGGATGTACCAAGATTTTTCATGTTGATTTTCCCATACATAGTTATTGTCTCTACCTCCAGAATTTTCCCTCTTCGGGAAATTTCCCCGACCTTACAAAGGAGGGGAATGATGAAACACAGGAATAATTCGGTTATGAATATGTGAATTGCTCATGGTGCTGGGATAGCGAATTCACGAGAAGAGTGTACTGGCTGAAACATCCCGCGGGCAACAACCTTCCCCTGTTTGTACACCAAATAACTATCCCACCCATAAAAGAAGAGTAGGCGGGCGACAGGGGTGACGGCTTCGGGTGTCAGCCCAAAGAAGAGCGAGACGGTGTGGTCGGCGAAGTTCGGATGGGGACAGGTAATGAGAAACGCCATGTCAGGTCCTTCAAATGTCTCTCCAAGAATCGTGGCACGTTCCGTTTCGACCTGAACATCCTTATTGCAGCTTTGCAAAGTCTTTGATTCTAGTAACTTCATGGCGGGAGTGCCGATGATGAGGTATGAAGCCTTATCGGATATGACTGGGGAATCGCTTTGACGTTGCTCAATGTCTGTTTGTCCTTGGATTCGTTGCATAAGAGCCTTGAGACTCGCCACTTCTTCCTTTGAGCTGGTCTTGGCGTGAACCAGGATGCGACGAGCATCCGTCTCCCAGCTATTCAACATGGGCGGCAATTGATCGCGTTGCAACCGCAGTAGCCAATGGTGCTCTGGATCAAGCGTCACTGATGTGGGTGCATTTGGGACTTTCACTGTGAACGGTTGCTTTGCATGGTTCAGTTGAAGTGTCGTGCTGAATGTGGATGCATCTTGAATATTCACGTGAATGGGCAGCGAGAGTTTGTAGATTGGATTTTCTTGGGAAACTGTACCGGACAGAATGCTTTGCCCTGGTTGAAGAGGGTCTGGCTGAACTGAAAGGTCGGTCAGTGTGACCGATGGCGCTCCCGGTTGTTCAATCCATTGTTTGAAGAATTCTGTGAGGTCCTCTTCTGTGACCTCTGAGAACATATCTTGTAGATCTTTCCACTCGACATACGTTCCTGTCCCATCTTGGACGATTTTTCGAATCCCCTCGAAAAATTTATCATCGCCGATCTTCTTCCGGAGCATGTGAAAGACTAGTGCGGTTTTTTGATAACCGATAGCATTATCGATACGGGTTTCCTTGTGGTGGAACTGGCGGATGGGATAATCCGTTTCGGGGGTCGTGTATAAGTTATATTCGTCCATCATCCGACGGCGAGTCTTGAGCGCCGCTTCGTCATTGCCCGTTGCCTCATCATAATAATAATTTGAGAGATACGTTGTGAGACCTTCCACCCAATTACCTTTTGCAAAGTCATTGAACACTGAGTTTCCCAACCAAGAATGCACGATCTCGTGCCCGAGGGAGTAGGGCTGTGTGTAGCCACGCTGTACAATTCTTTGCCCCAGCAAAGTGAATGAGGGCATCCCCAATCCGCTAGGAAAAAAGTTCTCGACAACGGCAAATTGAGAGAAGGGGTAGGGACCTAAGAGTTTTGTGTAGAGCTCAAGATACATTCCGGTCGCTTCCAGATATTGTTGTGCCAGAGGGGCTTCATCGGGAAACAAATAGGTCGCGAGCTGAATATTCCTCCAGGATTTTTTCTGAACAACAAAATGATTGGCTGCCAACGTTAACGCCTCGGTTGGGGCTTGAATGCTCCATACGCTTGTTCGGTGAGTCGCCGTCACGGACTGATTGGTTTCCTGCCCTTGAGTGATGACTTGCCAGTCAAGTGGGAGTGTGACTTCTAAATCGAATGCAACCAGGTGCTGCTCCCAGGTTGGATACCAAAATGTTTCTGATGAGAGATACACCCCATTAGGGCCAATATGGCCATTGGTCTTATCTGGCCTGACAAAGCGAAGTCCGCCTGACGTTTTTGGCGAATCATCAATTTGGCCATGATAGGTCATGGTGAGATTGGCTATGCCATCTGACGGTTTGAGGTTCGATGCTGGAAGTTTGATGATCCATTGAGTGAATCCCTTTGGCCATGATGGATCTTCCGGGTCTTTTGAGAGCTGGACCGGCTGTCCGTTTAGCTCAACACGATCAATGATGAGATGCCGATTCAGTGCGAAGGAAAGAGGCCCTTGTTCAAGGAGGCTCGTCGGAAGATGAAGGATATCCGTGGCGTTGAGGCGATGGCCCACAGGCTCTACCGCAACCGTTAGGGAGTGACGTATTGTTGGGGGAGCATCGGCCGCAACAACATAAGGCGTTATTAGGCCCCCAGCCATGAACCAGAAGACGAGAAAGCCAAGGATCGTCATATCAATCGGGTGGTGTTTCTTGGGGCAATAAGGCGTCGATGAATGCAGACGCATTGAAGTCTTGGAGATCTTCTTCTTTTTCCCCCACGCCTATGAGACGAATGGGAAGATTCAATTCCTCGACGATGGCCACCACAACGCCGCCTTTGGAGGTTCCATCCAGCTTCGTGAGCGCGAGTCCTGTGACACCAATTGATTCATGGAATTGGCGGGCTTGCGCGATGGCATTTTGGCCAAGTGTGCCATCTAACACGAGGAGCGTTTCGTGCGGGGCACCAGGCATTTCGCGTTCGATAATCCGCTTCATTTTCTTTAATTCATCCATCAAGTTGGTTTTGGTATGCAGCCGCCCGGCGGTATCAATGAGCACCACATCGACGTTTCGTGATTTGGCTGCAACGATACCATCAAACACGACGGCAGCAGGATCAGAGCCTTGTTGATGTTTAATCACATCAACGCCTGTTCGTTTGCCCCAGATATCTAATTGTTCGATCGCGGCTGCTCGAAAGGTATCGCCTGCAACAAAGAGTGTTTTGAGTCCACGTTGACTGAAGCGATGTCCCAGCTTGGCAATGGTCGTCGTCTTTCCGACTCCATTAATGCCGATAATTAAGAATACAAAAGGTTTTGGGCCTCGACGAATGATTTCGTCCAGTGGCTCTGCTTCGCCTTTTTTGAGAATATCGAGAAGAATGGTGCGTAGGACTTCAAGGGGAGTGGCCGACTTAAATGGGCCGGTTTTGGAATTGACTTCATCCAGAAACCGCTGAACCGTACGGACACCCACGTCAGCTTGAAGAAGACTGACTTCCACATCTTCTACGACTGTTGGGTCAAGTTCGCTTCCTACCATGCGTCGCAAAGAACTTTGTACGCTTTGGCGTGTTTTCGCTAAGCCATCTTGAAGACGTTGGATCCAGCTCATAAATTAAAAAAGGGAAAAGTGAGAATGTGTGGCAATCGTCGAGTTAGAGAAGAAGTCGAGGAGCGGGAGCCAGTGCTTTGACGATCCTACGTTCTTTTTGTTGCATTCTCGTGGCTTCCCGTGTTGATTTTTCGTGATCATAGCCTAGAAGATGAAGTGTCCCGTGGATCAATAATCGTAACAGTTCTTGATCAGCCGTGTTTTCAAACCGAGAAGCTTGTCCAATGGCCACGGGCACGCAGATGACGACATCTCCCAAAAAGACGGTGGCCGGTGATCCGATCTGTTCCATAGGAAACGCGAGGACATCCGTTGGATAATCTCGTCCTCGATATTGCCGATTGAGACTGCGCATACGCGTTCTGCCGACCAATGAGAGGCTCAAGTCTGCAGTGGGTTGTCCCGCTTCTACTAATATTGACTGCGCGAGGCGTCGAATCGTGGAGGTTCGGACGGTTGTGCGTCGAAGATGAGTTTTGAACCAAATGGCCATGGGTCATCAGACCCTTGGTCCTTGACCATTGTTGTGCGACCCCGATTCAGCCTCAAACCGATCATAGGCTTTAATAATGTCTTTGACCAACCGATGGCGGACGACATCCTGCTCAGAAAAATACACGAATTGTATTCCGTCAATGTTCACAAGAATTTCTGCAATCTGGGTCAATCCAGATTTTTGTGAATGAGGTAGATCGACTTGCGTGATATCTCCCGTGACAATGGCTTTCGAGTTCATCCCGAGGCGTGTCAGAAACATTTTCATTTGTTCGGTCGTGGCATTCTGCGCTTCATCCAAAATCACAAATGCGTCATCCAGCGTCCTTCCGCGCATAAACGCGAGTGGGGCGATTTCAATTTCCCCCCGTTCGATGAGGCGATTTGCATGGTCAATATCCATCATGCCATAGAGGGCATCGTATAATGGCCGCAAGTAGGGATGGACTTTGGCAAACAAATCGCCAGGGAGAAATCCCAGATGTTCCCCGGCTTCAACAGCGGGACGCGCTAAAATAATGCGGCTGACGTGTTTCTGAGTCAGGGCAGCCAAGGCCATTGCCATGGCCAAATATGTTTTCCCTGTTCCAGCAGGTCCTATGGCAATGATCAGGTCGGATTGTTTGATGGCTTGAAGATAGACCTGCTGCGTGGGCGTCTTTGGATTGACCCTGCCTTTTGTTGTGGAATGGGTATTAGTATTGGTGGAAAAGGTATAGGGCTTGAGTGGGCTGTCACGTTTTTCTTCAGTCGCTCGGATGGCTCGTGAGATATCTTCAGGCTTTAATTCGTGACGGCCCCGAGTCCAGCCGGCTAATTCTTGTAAAATATGCTCGGCGCGTAGGACAGATTCAGGTTGTCCATCCAGCGTGATCTCGTCTCCACGTGCAGCCATATTGACCTGTAGCTCCCCTTCAATCATTTTGAGGTGCAGGTCTTGTGGTCCGAAGAGATTGGCTAAATTGACTCCTTCTTGTAGTTTAATTTTTCGCACAGGTAATAAGTATTACCCTCCTGAAATCATGGGTATCAACAATATTGTCACCGTGGCTGCATTCTAACAAAGGCCCCGACATCCAACAAGGAAGAGGATTTCGTCTTAGTACTTCTTTTGGCAGAAAGGACAAAAAAACGAACTGCGTTCTTTCTGAAGGCGTTTGATTAACGTTTGGCATCCATGTCGACAAGGTTTTCCATCTTTTTGATAGACCTGATGAGCCTTCTGGAAGTGCCCTTGCGAACCGTCGGGTCTGCGGAAGTCTCGAATAGACGAGCCTCCGGCGGCGATCGCTTCTCGCAAAGCGTCATGCATTGCTTGGTGTAGTCGTTGGCAAGATATCTGGCGAAGGTGATGGCCTTTGGCATCAGGGTGAATTTTGGCTCGAAATAAAATTTCATTTGCATAGATATTGCCAATGCCCGCCAGGCGATGTTGATTGAGCAAGAATGATTTCAATTGTCCCCGAGTTGCTTGAATTAGTTGGCAAAATTCTTTTTGGTTGATTGTTAAGGCGTCAGGTCCAAATCGGCGCTGCATAAAAGCATCCAACTCAGATTGCTCGAAGAGCCAAAGCCGACCAAATCGGCGAGGATTCCAATAATGCAGTTCCTTGATTTTTTTCCCGGATAACGTGATCTGGCAATGAATATGTTGAGGTGAGGCTGCCAAAGACGCCTGATAAAACCAGAGCCCCGTCATGCCGAGTTCTGAGAGGATGTACCGATTTTGTCCGGAACGTTGGCAGGTCATGACCACACATTTTCCCAATCGCTGTATTTGAGTCACCTTGGCTTGAGGAAACCAAGGAATAAGGTCATGCCCTATTCGGACGATATCAGATCGATGAATGGTTAGGGTCTCAATTGTCGCTCCAAGAATGTGGGCGTTGAGGTGTTGGACGACGACTTCGACTTCTGGGAGTTCAGGCATAAAGGCAGTTGCGTAAAAGTAACGTAGAGAAGAATACGAACTGGGGCATTCCCAAGACTCATATGACTTTGGAGTGGCGCGTGACGAGTTGTATCAGATTTCTTGTTGTCATGGGGAGGGGAAAACTCGAGCAGCATGCATGAAAGTCCTTCGCTCGCTGATGAAGCGCGTTATTCTACTATTCAATGGCAAGTCCGGTTGCGGGAATCCCCCCAGCAGCCTATACTGAAGAGAGCTCGCGATTTTATTGGAAAAATAGGTTACTCCAGATGGTTCAATTAAGCATCAAAGACGTTGAAGCCCGCTTAGGGGAAGTGAAGTGTGCGATTTGCAAAGGCAATCGTTTCGGCATTGATTCCAGGACAGTCGCCAAAGGGGATGGGGATTGGAAGGCGATTTGTCTCGATTGCCATTATATCTTTCCCGTCTATACGGATATGGAATTTTACCTTCAAACCCAACCTGATATTCCGTATATCCTCAAGGGAATTGCCTGTCAATCCTGCCGTCATCGTGGGGTGTCGTTAGATTTCAGGGCGGTGATTTCTGTTCGTGAATCGGTCTATTTTGTGACGTGTGGAGAATGTCAGGTCAAATTTCCTGAGCAGTCATTTTTGGAATCGTTTGAATAGCTTTTGTAAGGGAGAGAGTCATGATAGATGATGAGAAAAAATTAGAAGCTGGCAATTCTGAGGACAAAGATCCTACGGCTGAAGCCCCAAAAGTAAAAAAAGAATTGTCTGTGGTTTCCCTCCCTCATGATAATGATGTCATGGCACAAGAAATGGCTGATATGTTCGATGAAGACCGTGTCACGCATCAACATGGAGGTTCTGAACCAGAAAAAGATTGATTTAATGGCACTTTTTCGATCTTATCCTGCTCACGTTGTCTAATTGCGTGTGCCTCAGGATTCCCATTTAGCCTCATCACGCATTTTTCGTCCTCTCAATTTCTCGCCGAGCTGATTAACCCTCTCGTAAAAAATTATAAGTTGTCAGTGTTTACTGTTTGTAGGACGTATAGTTCCTAGTAGTCATAGTATAGAGGGAGGGAATTCCAGTATTCTTAACAAGTTTCGCCGCCCTCTATCAGAAGGTGTATCATGGATTTCTCTCCAAGAAAAAAGAGAAAGCCGAAGTGCCAGGAGGTCGTCGCTTGTTCGCAGTTTCCCAGGGTGGTAGGATTTCCTTTCTTACGTGATCTTTCCTAGGCCAAAATTTGTGAGTGAGGGACCATCATGAATCCAGTTGAACAATCAAAGCGGCAGAAAAAGGTTTCTTATGAGGTTTCTGAGACTCCAGCAAGCAACTCTGACTCTTCATCACAAGGGGACCTGCAAGATTCAGCTGAGGAAGGCAACTTAGAAAAAGTTCGGGATATTTTATTTGGGACTCAGAGCCGGGAATTTGACGAACGATGCAACCATCTTGAAAAACGATTATTGCAAGAGAGCACAGACCTCAAAGATCAGTTGACCCGGTCAATGGATGACATCAAAACATACGTTAACGGTGAAGTCTCTCGCTTGACGAATCAGATTCAAGAAGAACAGGACGGACGATCGAATTCTATGGAAGAAGTTGGTCGAGTCATGCAGACAATGGGCTCTCAACTTGAGAGTCGATTATCTGGATTACATGATCAGACCACAACGCAACATCAGAAATTGGAAGGACAGCTTACTCAGCAAAAAGCAGAACTAAGCGAGCAGCACCAACAGGCTTTGGCTGATATGCAGGGCCGATTTCAGGAAGCGTTGAACGAATTGAAAACGGATAAAACGAATCGTGCAGACCTAGCTGAAATGTTAATGGATGTGGCCTTACGGCTGAAAGTCGGTCAGAGGGACACTGAACAATCATAAACGAATTCATTGCATCGTGAACATTAGACACAGACCATTCATGTTGCTTGGCCAGTAGGTAAATAGTAATCCTATGGCAAGTCCATCTCGCCCTCCTCTTGACCCTGCTCGTCTTTCGGTGAAAGAAGCCAAGGGTTTTTCTCATCTCCGTCAATTATTACTGGCACCTGAGCAGACCGAACTCGAGCGGCTAAAAAACAGGCTGGATCACTACATTCTTGAGCCAAGCGATGTTGGTCGTGTGTTGCCAGATGCTATTCGGCTCCGCGCACAACAGGATAGCCGATTGCTCTCTTCCATGATTCCGATTACCCAGGAGGCGCTCTCTCTTTCTATTAAACAATCGCCGCAGCTGATCAGTGATTCCATTGCTCCTATCTTAGGCCCGGCAATCCGAAAAGCCATTACTCGTGCGATGCGAGGCATGGTTCAATCACTGAATCAAACGTTGGAATATAGTATGTCCTGGAAAGGGCTTCAATGGCGATGGGAAGCCTTCAGGACCGGGAAGTCCTTTGCTGAAGTTCTCTTGCTGCATACCCTACGGTTTCGAGTTGAACAGGTGTTTCTCATCCACAAAAAAACAGGAATTCTCTTAAATCATGTCGTAGCCGACGGAATTAGCGGGCAAGGGGAAGAAGTCATTTCTGGGATGCTAACTGCGATTCAGGACTTTGTCCGTGATTCGTTCGGACAAAAACAGGAGGATGGTTTGGAGTCCCTGAGGATTGGCGATTTAACCGTATGGATTGACCAGGGTTCAGGAGCCATCTTGGCGGGCGTCATTCGGGGTGACCCACCAATGGAGTTGCGTGACGTATTCCAAGAAGCGCTCGAAACCATTCATGCTCAATTCTCGGAATTACTGCAGAGCTTTCATGGTGATACGACAGTTTTTCAAGAGGCGCGTTTGCCTTTAGAAGATTGTTTACAGGCCCAATTTGAGAAGAAATCCAAAGGTATTTCGTGGGTTGTTTGGGTGCTGTTAGGTGCTTTGATCGTCGGTATCGGGTTGTGGGCCTATCAGGCGTATTCAGAACAACAACGCTGGCGGCAGTTATTGGAACGAGTGGAGCAGGAGCCTGGGTTGGTCATCACGGGAGTGCAAGAGGAGGGGGTTCCTGCGATTGTGAATGGATTGAGGGATCCCTTGGCAATCAACCCAGAACAGATTCTTTCGGATTTGGACTATTCCTCGCAACAAGTAGTTTTTCGTTTGAAACCATTTATGGACCTGACTCCTGAATTTGTCCGAGCCCGAGCCATGATTCAGTTGCGTCCGCCAAGCACAGTCGTACTTGGTGGGGAAGGTCGGACATTGACCTTGTCGGGAGAGGCTTCGCATGCTTGGATCGAGCAGACTCGATTGCTTGGCCCGATCATCCCCGGTGTCTCACATATTGAAATGAAACAATTAGTTGATACAGATGTGAAACAATTTGAGACAGTAAAAGCGAGCTTGGAAAGAAAAATCCTTGCCTTTGGAGTTGGGGAGTCTGACCTTCGTGAAGACCAAGAATCTGTTCTCATGGACATTGCTCGCACGATTCAAGCGTTAGATCACTCAGCCTGGACGTTACATATGACGGCCCGTATTCACATTCTTGGCTTTTCGAGCCCAGATGGGACAAATGAGGTGAATGCAAACTTACGGGGGCGCCGAGCTCAGACCGTCCAAAGAGAACTGGAAACTGGTCCTTTGCAGGCGGTCAGTCTTATGGCAGAGGGTTCGAGTCCTGAGGTCTCCCCAGCCGTGTTTTCACAGGATTCTCCTGTGCCACAAGGGCGTCATGTGGTTTTCAGAGTTGTTGAAACACCGAGTCGTTTATCTCAAAATCGTCAATAAAGGTCTCGATGATACAAAAAAAAGTTTGTATGCTTGGTGGATTTTCCGTTGGAAAAACCAGCTTGGTGAAACGTTTTGTCACGGGACAATTTTCTGATAAATATCACACGACTATTGGTGTGAAAATTGATCAAAAATCCATGTGTGTGAATGACACCGAGTTACTCTTGGTATTGTGGGATGTCTATGGAGAAGATGACTTCCAGAAAGTTCGGGCTTCATATTTGCAAGGATCAGCAGGGTACTTGTTGGTTATTGATGGAACAAGAAAAGAAACGTTAGAGGTTGCGCGACAACTACACGCTATGGCTATGCAGTCGATGGGGCCTGTTCCTTATGCACTTGTCATCAATAAACACGATCTGCGTGAGTCTTGGCAGGTAGACCCTGAGATGTATGAAGATCTGGCTTCAAATGCCTGCCTTGTTCTGCAGTCCAGTGCCAAGACCGGTGAATGTGTCGAGTTGGCATTTGCCGAATTGGCTAAGCAGTTGCTCAAGGTCTAAGGAGTCAACGGACCAGTGCGCATCGTTTCGCACTGGTGTGTCGTCTACCCCCTCCACAGGAAGCATCGCCGTATCGAATTCACGACTCCTCCAATTCATGTATCGAGAGTTTGTGAAATTTTGGAACGGGAGAAATGGAAGAGATGATGGGTGTCGAAGCTCTCTATCCTGAGATTCTCAATATTTTTGAGGCGTTGATTGTGGAGGTCGAATCAGCGACTCAATACCGCAACTTAAGTGCACTTCCTCGTTGGTATCCTGCATCCTTCTCTGCAGATCGTTCCTCGATAGATCCTCGTGAATTTGTGCAAAGCTCATTTTTCCTACAGTGTTTTTTGTATGAGGCGGAGGAATTTTGGCAAAGCCATGATCACGGAAAATTGCAATCCGGTTTGTGGACCGAACCGGCTCTCATGGGAGATGAGAGTTATCTCGAGGCGACTGCGCTGGTAGAGATGGGACAGCGCTTTCTCATTGTTCAACGATATGAGCCTGCAATGGTCACGATACAGCCAGTCTTGCAAACAGCGCGAGATAATCAATTAGCACATGGGCAGGAGCTTGAGGTGCGAAAGCATGTGGAAGCTCAGTTGGGAGCCCAACTAGCAGAGAGCGAACAAATTCGTGATGATGTGATGGCTGTTCTGGATCATTTGCAATTGGCCACAGTCATGATTGATGAGAACCAGGTTGTCACCTATGCGAGCCCTGCGGTGTTCCAGCTGTTTGCGTGTGATCCACACAGTTTTGTTGGTGAATTGTGGACTCACGCACTACCTTTGAAGGCAGATCAGTGTCGCTTGGTGCAGGAGCAAATGGCCTTGCCAGAGATCCATCGTTCGCCTGTAGCCGTCTCCTTGCAGAAGCAAAAAAAATCTTGGCGAGAAGTTGAGGTGGAGGTACATGAGGATCCTCGGGATCAACGGCGGACCATATTGTTTTGGAAAGATCGGACTGAGGTTGAAGATCTCAGGCGACAACTGATTGGTCATGCTCACTTTGAAAAGCTCATTGGCAAAAGCCCTGCGATGCAAGACCTGTATCAAAGGGTTCAAGAAATTGCCCCTGTCGATGTTTCGGTTCTGATTCAGGGGGAAACGGGAACAGGAAAAGAATTGGTTGCGCAGGCTTTGCATCAATTGAGTGAAAGGAAAGATAAGCCTTTCGTGGCAGTGAACTGTGCCGGACTGACTGATTCATTGTTGGGAAGCCAATTGTTTGGGCATAAACGGGGAGCGTTTACCGGAGCGACGAGTGATCATGAAGGCTTCTTTGAAGCTGCAGAGGGCGGCATGCTTTTCCTAGACGAAATTGGCGACATGCCATTGGCAACTCAAACGACATTGTTGCGAGTACTACAAGAGGGGGAAATCATGCGTCTAGGTGAATCTCGTCCCCGGAAAGTTGATGTTCGCGTGCTCGCTGCCACACATCAAAATTTACAAGAAATGGTTGAAAAGGGAGATTTTCGATCAGATTTGTTGTATCGGATACGTGTGGCTCGTTTACAGCTTCCAGCAGTGAGAGAGCGCCGAGAGGACATACCCCTCTTGAGCGAGGCATTTCTGGGGCAAGCGCGGGTGGTCACGAAGAAACCTGAGGTCAGTGATATCGCACCGGATGCCATGCAAGCGCTGCTTCGGTATCCCTGGCCAGGGAATGTTCGTGAACTCAAAAGTTCGTTTGATTATGCGTTGATCCATTGTCACGGAACTCATATCCAACTTACAGATCTTCCACCAGAGATTTGTGGGACATCGGCATCGTTGGTGTCAGTGAGGGCATCCCCGAGAAATGAGCGGCAAGATATTCTGTCAGCCTTGCAGGAAGCCAACGGCAAACGTGCACAAGCAGCCAAACTTCTAGGTATGAGTCGGTCTACGTTTTATCGCCGACTCAGTGACCTAGCCATTTCTCCAGAAGAACAATCCACATAGATCGCAAGATTCTTTTTCAATCAACGAATACGTGCTTTGGTCAGGCGAATCAGGAAAATAGCCTGGATCGTTGTGTATGAAAAACAAATAGTATTTTTTTGTCAGGAGTCTGATCTCAGGGTATAGTTCTTTCATAGCAGGTTATCTCTTCCAGTGAGTCTTGAAATCCATTCCCCGCCTTTTCCTCTCGTAGGATGCCTGTATGTGAGCCTGGAGTTGGCGTAAGGAAGACATGTCGTCATGATTTGACGGTTGCCATATTCGAGTATTTAAACAAGGAGGTCCAATGAGCAAGAAGCTGATGGCATGGATGGTGTTCCTTTTTATTTGTCTTATTCCTATTGGGGTTATGGCGGAACCTACGGGAAAAATTACCTTGAAAGATGGGAGCGAATTATACGTCGAAATTTTGGAGATGACGGAAGGGTTCATCACGGTGAACACCCTCTTTCATGATGGAGATCCGATTAAGATCAAGTGGGCTGAAGTTGTGGGATTGACTTCTGAAGAACCAGTGACAGTCGTAACAAATGGTGGGACCGTCCTCAAAGGCAAACCTTCGATGGTCGCTCCAGGAACGATTGGAATTAAAACTGATATGATGGGCGAACCCATTCCCGTCACTGTGGAGTCCGTCATGTCCGTCAATCCACCCATCAAGCAAGCAGTTGTGTACTCTGGGAATATTAACTTTGGGGCATCCATCATTACAGGCAACACAAGGAGTAAGAATTATAGTTTTCTCGGTGAACTCATTGCCCGGAGTGAACGATTGCGTCTGACGATTCTTGGTCGATATTTAAATGGAGAGGCGGATGGCGTATTAAATGCCCGTAATGCCTTTGGGACGATTAAGTTAGACTTTTTTATTACAAAGCGGTTCTATGCTTATGCTGGAGCGTTGTTTGAACAGGATACCTTTCAAGATTTAAATCTTCGGACATCGATTTTTACTGGCCCAGGGTATCAATTGATTGATGTGGGAGATTTTTCCAGTTCCTATTTGAACCAAATGCAGCTGAGCGTGGAAGCCGGTTTGGGTTTTTTCAATGAAGATTTTAAACTTGCCTCAGATCGTAATAATGTCACAGGTCGATGGGCAGTCAATTTCAATTGGCCAGTTCTTCCGGCACTGGAGTTGTTTCATCAACACCAGGGTTACCCTTCGATAGAAAAGAAAAAAGATTATTACATTACCTCTCAGCAGGGGTTGCGTTGGACGATGCTGGAAAACTTCATTTCGACGCTGCAGTATAACTGGCGCTATGACAATACCCCCGCGCCTGGGACCAAGAAAAGTGATAAGCAGATTCTACTCACCGTTGGGTATGCCTTTTAAGGCAAGTCCGCAATCGCTATACACGGAACCCGGTTCTTCGTAAAGAGCAGGGTTCCGTGCTCCTTCTCCTTTTCCTTCTTCAGAAATCTCCAACGAAAAAGCCTCAGCTTGACTGTGAGGCTGTTCAATAATCCACCAGCCTTCGCGCTAGCCGCTGAAGCCAGCTTTGGCGCGCAAGCGGCCAAGGCGACGGCTGACAGGCTAGCGGTTCCATGCTTGCCTGAGCCTACTCCGCCGAAGTAGCTTTGGCTACGAAGGCCGGGAGCCGCTTCGTCTAGGCAGGTCGTCATTGCGCCGTGCTCACGTACTGAGCGTGCGCTCGGCTCATCACAAAGGCTGCGGCCATGATGGATGGCTTTTGAACATGCCCATCGGAAGTTGTTATTGACTTCTTGTTGGTCAAATACGGGCCTTTTGTTGGAAAGGTTCAACCGCTCCACTGTCTCAAGTGTCCCAGCTTGAATCAGCTTGACACACCTGCCTGTGTCTCCATGAATCATTTACAGTGAAAATTTCAATAAATGCCAAGAAAAACGATATTTCATCGATGGCATCGTTCTTGATATATACCTCGATGAAAGCTGAGTGTTGGGAAGATGACCTTATGTGCGGGGAAATTTGGAGAAGATGAACATGTATATCGAGCCAATGAGAACAGGAGCAATGGGTACTCTCAACACGCCAATGATTTCATTGAAAAGAACTGAAACTATTGGGAGAGATGATCCCTTCTCAACAGTGGGGAAAAAGGATATGTCGAGGATGTCCATGGACGCGGCAGGAATCAAGGTACTTATTGTGAGTGGCAATTCCTTTGTCACGGATTTTCTTCGGGGTTTAGTCGAAGCGCATGGTTATGAGACAGAGGAGGCGCAAGCGTTCCAAGGGACTCTCGTGCAAGAGTCAAAGATTCGACCTCATGTGGCGTTTATAGATGATTCTTGTTTGGAGATGAAAGATATCAAGAATTTTCAACTGAAAACTCTGCATTTGACTCAAGCAGGAGTTCTGACAGTTTTGTTGGCGAGTGAACAAACGAAACAGGTCATAGAACAACTGCCTACGATGAAATTTTTCCAGATATTGGAGAAGCCTGTGGACTATATTCAGATAGGTCAAATCATGGCTGATTTTGTGAATGCGTGAGATTGCAAATGTTGATGACTGTTCTTTTCATATGATTACGGAGTGAGGGTGTCTGAAGGTAAGTAGATAGACATACCTACACATGAAGAAAATTTACCCGAGGCGATTTCGCTCATCTGGTGTTCGCGTTATGTATGGGGCTTTTAGAGGGGGTTCCCATGCATAAACGGCCGTCGGTGATAGCGTGATCGCCTCGGGTTTTTTTAAGTGGAAATACAGTGAGGATTTCAAGCTGGGAAGAAATGATGATCTTTTGTCTTCATTCAAGAGTCGTTCATCTCTTAGCGTTCTTAATGTAAAGGTGAGGACGTGGTGATGTCTAACCTCTCAATCCTTGCTAAAAAAAGATGTTTCCGACAGGATGCAGGAAATCTGCAAAACTAAAGGAATGAGATTCATCCCTAGGGTTGGTTTGCGCAGAACGAGAGTAGTTATGAGCGAAGAGGAAATACTGTCCGCGACTACGAAAGAATGTGATCACTTTCTAAGTGGCGGTTGCTCATCAAAACAATGAGATGTGTCTATTGTACGGCTGAACGCAAGGCTATTGCCCCGAAAGACGGTTACGTTTGGATTCTTTGGTCTAGCACAATGAACCTTTATGAATAGGAGTCATCCATGGATATGACAAAATTGACAGAAACGCTGCAGGAGACACTTGGCTCTTCGCTGCCAGGGATTCTAGGAGCCCTAGGAATTCTCATTGTTGGATGGTTCGTCGCCACTCTTGTACGGGCTGGAGTCCGGAAGGGTCTCGGCCTTGTCCAGTTGAATAACCGCTTGCGCAACACGACTGGTACGCCGATGGATGTTGAAGGAGGAACGGCATCAGCGCTATTTTATTTGGTCTTACTGTTTGTGTTGGTCGCGTTTTTCAATGCGCTGAATTTGGAATTAGTATCTGGGCCGCTTCGTGGCTTCCTTGATCAGGTGTTAGCCTTTGCTCCGAAACTCGTAGCGGGCGGAGTCCTGTTATTAGTGGCATGGGTGTTAGCCACGGTCGTGAGGACAGTGGTCAGCAAAGCCTTACAGGCCACGACTTTAGATGACAGACTCAGTTCAGAAGCGGGGATGAGCCCTATGAGTGAGAACTTGGGCAATGTCTTATTTTGGCTGATTATCTTGTTGTTTCTCCCTGGCATACTTGGCACGCTGGAATTGAACGGAATTTTGGATCCAGTCCAGGCGATGGTCAATGAAATGATGGGGATGCTTCCGAATGTGTTTGGAGCCCTCATCATCGGTGGGGTTGGATGGTTTGTGGCAATGATCGTACGTGACATTGTCAGTAACCTGTTGGCGGCTGGTGGGGCCGATGGAATGGGAGAGCAGGTCGGGCTTCGAGGCACAATGTCCTTGTCCAAGTTGGTGGGGCTTATCATCTATATACTGATTTTTGTCCCGGCTCTCATTGCTGCTCTTCAAGCGTTAAATATTGAAGTCATCACAGTCCCAGCCACACAAATGCTCAATTCCATGATGAGTGCCATCCCGAATATTTTTGCGGCGGCGATCATTCTTGCGGTGGCATTTTTTGTGTCGCGACTCATTTCTCATCTCATCAGTAATCTGTTGGGAGGCATGGGTTTTGATCAATTGCCGAACAAGGTTGGTATTGGGCAAGTGTTTGAAGGGGGGATGACGCCCTCTCAACTAGTTGGAAAAGTCATCGTCTTTTTCATCATGCTCTTTGCGACCGTTGAGGCTGCCAACCGATTGGGATTTGAGCAACTGTCGCAATTAGTTGCGATGTTTATTCAATTTGGTGGGCAGGTTCTGTTAGGGACCGCTATTATTGGTGTGGGCTTCTGGTTATCCAATGTTGCGTGTGATGCGATTCAGCGTGTTGGAGGAAGTAATGCCGGTATGTTGGCAGGCATCGCTAGATTCGCAATATTGGGTCTGGTGTTAGCCATGGGTCTTCGTGCGATGGGCTTGGCTGACGATATCGTCAATCTCGCGTTTGGATTAACTTTGGGAGCGATTGCCATCGCGATTGCTCTTTCCTTTGGCCTTGGTGGTCGAGAAGCTGCAGGCAAACAAATGGAACATTGGTTAGGCCGCATGCGCGGCGAAAGTTAATTCTGCCGTTGTGTCTTGCCTGGGTCATTTTCTATAGCCCAGGCAAGACATTTGAATTCGACAAACCATTAAGGTATATCTGCGTTTATCCCTCCTTCCCACTCGCCTTACATCAACTTCATTGGCGAGTCCTTTCACTCAAGTAATTGTGTCATGAGGGAGGGGAAGGTACCGAATGGTCCATTTTCAACAATTCGACTAAACACTCATTTTCTCGTTCAAGGAGGATTATTTATGGAAGACGCGATGAAGGAAGGTGTCAGTTTGCTAACCACCTACGGCCTGAAGGTTGTTGGGGCCATTCTCATATTGATTGTGGGGAAAATGGTAGCCAATTGGGTTCAAAAACGTGTCGCCGCATGGCTCAGTCGGTCAGGTAAGTTTGATGCAACCTTGCAAGGGTTTCTCTCAAATATAGCTCGTTATGTTGTCTTAATCGCGACGTTCCTTGCGGTTCTTGGGCAATTCGGCATTGAAACGACCAGTTTGATCGCAGTCTTAGGTGCGGCCAGTTTAGCCATTGGCCTTGCGTTACAAGGGACGTTAAGCAATGTGGCAGCTGGTGTGATGCTATTAGTTTTTCGACCATTTAAAGCGGGAGATTTTGTCGAGACCGCAGGGATTGCAGGATCGGTGAAGTCGATCACTTTATTCATCACGGAACTTGCGACGCCAGACAATGTACAAATTCTTGTGCCGAATAGTCAGGTCTGGGGCTCAATCGTCAAAAATTTCAGTCACCATACGACGAGGCGTGTGGACTTAGTCATGGGCATTGATTATGGCGATGATATTGATAAAGCCCAATCAGTTGTGCAACAGGTCGTGCAAGCGGACTCAAGAGTTATGGCTGACCCTGCCCCCATGGTGGTGGTAGGGAATCTTGGGGAGAGTTCAGTTGATCTGACAATTCGAGTGTGGTGCCAAGCTGGTGATTATTGGCCCGTGAAATTTGATCTCACTAAGACGCTCAAACAACGATTTGATGCAGAAAAATTGAGCATTCCTTTTCCTCAACGCACGATACATATGGTTAAGGCCGAGTAAGAACCAGAGAACAAATATTCTTGTTTGATGTCACCTCTTTCAGAGAGACGATGGGTTAAGGAATTGGCCCATTGTCTCTCTGGAATGGATTACAGCTGACATTGCGTAAGCAACGATGAGGGAATAAGGGCGGGATGTTGTTGGTGAGAGCTATTTGAGAGTGTTCAGTAATGCGTTTAATTTCGTATACGTGGGAAGAGCGCCTTTCAGCTTTTCAAGAGTCTCCTGTGCTTCTTTTGTTTGTCCTCTCTCGATAAGATTTTCTACGATTCGACTCCAATTTTCCAAGCTCCGTGGGTCTTGCTCCAAGAGAGACTTGTAGGTACGTAGGGCTTCATCTTGACGTCCTTCATGAAGGCATTGTTCTGCAAACCATAGCCACATTCTGGTATCAAGCAGAGAAAACTCTTTTTCGCAATCAGTGTTGACCCAATCTGTGACATGGTCTGGCATAGCGGTTGTGATCTTTTGAGCTAAAATGAACGGTAATTTTTCAATAGGAATCTGTTTTTTTCCCGTGATCGTCTTGGAATCTCTCTCTTCCACCAACTGAAATCCCAATCGGGCTAATTTTTCTGAAATTTCCTCTCTAGAATAATTACGAATGCCAATGGTATCTCCTAAGGCAGCATTGCGATGTAATCCAATGGGGATTTGGAATGCGAGGTATCCATCGGGTTGGAGTACTCGATTCGTTTCTTCTAGATATCGTTCAAACACTTGGCGAGGCATATGTTGAAACGCCACATAGGAATAGACAAGATTAAAAGAGTCAGATGGGAAGGGACGAAGGTCTACTCCTGAAGTCTCGAGTGTTTTGACATTTCCCAGTCCATGTAGCCATTTCTTGCTTTTTCTGATCATTTCCCCTGAGACATCAATGCCGACAAGGGAGCGAAAGTGTGGGGCAAGTGGTTTGAGCATTCTCCCAATTCCGCAACCGATATCGAGCACCATCCATGATGGGTCATAGTAGGGTGCAATAGTGGTTAATAGTACGCGTGCTGATTGTTCACCGGACCGGGAAAATTTTTGGTCATCATGGAAGTTCTCTGTCGCAATCCAATATTGAGCATGGTGTTCTGCTCGACGATTCCAATCAGTCTTCATTTTATTGACAATATTCATTGTGTTTTGAGGGATTCCTACAACAGGTTTTTCACACGTTGGATATCAGGAAGTGCAAAAAAAATGCCCTTTTCATTATTCGGGCGGAGGGCGCTTTTGGATGAGAAATATCCTGAATTATCCTGATGTGTTCATCAGGAAAGGACGTGTTGAAGTGAGAGCAGGTTCGCGAGGTATAGGTAAGAAATGCCTAAATACTAAGGAATTTCCTCATTGACGAGATGAACTACCTGAAGGATGGGCAATAAAAATCAGGGGCGGATCATGAACAATAAGGAGTCGTCGGATGCTGGCGATGGAGTGTTTAGAGAATGGTATTTACCAATAGCGGACGGGACCAGTATCGAGATGAATGAAGCCTTGGCGGCGATAGTATCCGACTCCACCTCGTTTGAGTTTGAAGGCGGCTCGTCGTACTTGTGAGAGGCGTACTCCGGGAATTGAAAAATCGATAGCTTGTCCTGTGGTATGAAAGCTCTTAGGCGCGGCACCGTGCCCCTGATTAATCAATAAAGTATTGTAGGAAGGTGATCGGTACGCAGAGTACACACGAATCTCTTTCCCTTTTCCTACCAGCTTCTCAATGTGATTGACGCTTTCTAATAATTGAAGATCCATCTCACAGATTTGATTCGAATGCGGGCAACGTAAGAAATGATTGAGCGCGTTCAAAGCTTCTTGGTCGTATTGCCCAGATCGATTTCGATACTTGACCACGAGTCGCTCTTTAGTATTCACGTTATAGAGACGTAGTCTCCCTTCTGGACGTGCATGTGCTGTGGTTGAATTGGGAAACGCAAGGCGACTGCTAAAAAGCATCATTCCAGCCAAAGCAGTTTTAAGCAATACTCGCCTGGACCAAATTCCGTCTGCATGTTGGGACATGAATCAGTCCTCCGAGGAATACATATATTTGAAGGGGACAAAAGAGGAAACACGGAAAGATTTTAGACTTGTACCAAAAAATTGATAAAAGGGCAACCTACATATTGGGAGAGACAAGTGTGTCCCATACATTATGTAGAGACTTTTGCGCTGTTTTTTATAGTGGGTATGCTTGATGCGTTCGAGGGAACGTGCAGGTATTAACGCTAAGGAAGCAGAGCAAGATAATGGAGTGTGGAGTTTTAAGTAAATTTTAGAATTTTTTGGAGAATAGGAGAGCAGCGTTTAATTTTTTGATGTGTCCGATATGCGCATACGGCATATTATCGAAAAAAAATGTGTCATCTCCTGTTCTGATATCTGGGTTGGAGTTATGGGTAAAATTTTGCTGCAATGGTTTATTTCAACATTTCAGGAAGAGATTTTCTCTATAAATACGGTCTTTTTTGATATGGCAAAATGCAGGCCATATGGGAAAAATGTCTTCCACAAATTTTGTGGATAACATGGTTGTAGTTGCGAATATTAGCTTCAAAACATAAGGATTAAAAGACCATTGAGCTATTTGCCTGCTTTTTGGGCATTGTGTTGATTTATTTTTCGCATACTATATCTAGCGGTGTTGTTTTTTTGGCGTAGTCGTAAAGGTAGAAATACGTTTTTCCCTTGACTTTTTTTTTTGATTTGATCCGTGAGAATAAATGTCTATGTATCAAAATACGGTGAAAATTATTTTATCCACAGAAATCTATGGATCATGTTGATAATGATGAATTCCTGACTGGCCTTTTGTCCCTATTTACAGGGTTTTTGGAATTTTCTTAAAGGCCTAGCGCCTTGCGGCTAGCTAAGTGTGATTGTGAGAACGGACCTGTTGAATATTTCTAGTAAAAGGCCCGAATTGGTCCAAGAAGAATTGAATGTCAGGCCCAGACGGGTATGTTCAAAAAATTCATCTAGCGAGGCCGAAAATGGATTTCTAGATCCCGTTTGGGCTGACATTTATGTGACGTCCAGAGCGTAAGTAGAAGTACGTGAGCACGGCACAATGGCGACCTGCCTATGCGAGGCCGCTCCCGGCCTTCGTAGCCAAAGCTATTTCGGCGGAGTAGGCTCGGCAGACATGGAACCGCTAGCCTGTCAGCCGTAGTCTTGTCGGCTTGCGCGCCAAAGCTGGCTTCAGCGGCGAGCGCGAAGGCTGGTGGTTTTTCAGCATGCCCACAAAGGCTGAGGGGGCTAGAGCATGTATGCTCCAACCCCGAGGAGAAAACCAAAAGATAAGAGATTTAACTGGTTTTCACGTATTGCTGAAAACGTCTGGTAAGGAATGGCAGGTCTTGAATATCAGAGTAAGTTGAGATGAGTGTCTTAATCTTAGAAATGCGTAAAGTGGTTGAGGGGTGCGTGGTGAAGAACTTGGATTGGGTTTGGCCTTCTCCGTTGGCTAAGGTCTGCAGGTAATCCTGCAATCCTTTGGGGTGATATCCTGCACGGTAGGCATACTCGATACCGGCCACATCCGCCTCGAATTCTTTGTCTTTATCTAACCCCTTAGTAAACAGAACTTCGGTCATTTCATCAATGACGTTGGCAAACATTTCCGGGTTTTTCTTCAGAGCCGTGAGAGTGAGTTCTGAGACGCTGCCTAATACGGATCCGCGTCGGATGGTCTCTAGCATGTGTTGCTTTGTGATGTGGGCTATTTCATGTGCTAAGACGCCTGCCAATTCTGCTTCATTGTTGAGGGTCTTGAGCAAGCCAACGGTGATGAAGATATATCCACCAGGCGCAGCAAAGGCGTTCTGCTCGGGACTATTGAGAATAGCGAAATGGTAGTCCAATGTGGGCCGGTCAGACACTTCGGCAATGGTGTTTCCGACCAGATTGATATATCGAGTCCATCCTTCATTGGAATATTCTCCACCAAAGCGGCTAAAGGCTTCCACGGCCACCGCCTCGCCTAACGTAATCTCTTCTTCTTCTCCGATGGGTTGCAGCGCTTCAACGACGCCAAGACCTTTCCTAAACAAATCCACTTTTTTCTTTTTAATGCCAAAGGCTTCTCCCAAGCCTTGGATCAAATCAGGAGACTCATTGGCAGATTCCTTTTCAGTGGAGGGAGACTCCTGTTTTTTGGATGGGCGAGGCTTGATTAGATCATCAAAAAATCCACCAATGCTTATTTCAGGAAGAAAGAGGATAAACAGCACAAGCACACTGTGAATGAATAACTTCCTCATTGGACACCTCCTGAGAATTCGCCTAAATGACCGGCTTGCTTGAATTCGATTAACTCATTGGATGGGATCAATAGTGCCTCCATACGATCCACGGCATCCCGATGCTCTTGTTTGATATGTTTGTCCTTGGCATATTGTTCCGTTGATTCCTTGAGTCCGCGGATACTCCCGCCAGCACGGGATTCACGGGCGGCAATCTTTTTTCGTCCTTTTAAGCCAAAGAGTCCTGAGCCCCCACGAGCGGCAGGCTTTTTGGGAGTCAACCGAAATTTGAACACCCAACCGGTTTTCCCTTTGCTCGTTTTTACCTTAGCCATGCGGCCTTCGACACTGAGGACTGTGACGGCATCACCAAGCTGTAAGGTCGTCAAGACCTTAGACCTCGGCGATTTCTTGGTTGTGATCTTTACGCCATCCTGTTTGGCAAACGAGGTGTCGGCCCAGGAGGGTGAGGAAAGACAGAAGAGCCCGCCCAAGAGAACGGTGAGACTAAAGAATAGAGTCATGAGGAAAGACGATTTCATTGTGTTCCTTTGCCTCGAGTACGTGGATAATCTCATTGGTAGTCTCCGATCAGACTGAACGCTGCCCAGTAGGATGGGTGCGGAAAGTCTTTTTTGACGATGAGTTGTGCTTGACGCAAGCTGGTGGCTTTATTCGCTGAGACATAATTTCGATAAAAATGTTTCATGAGCACAGAAGTCGAAAGGTCATCCACTCGCCACAGTGCCGACACTAAGGCATGTGTCCCGGCATAAATAAAGGCCCGATTGAGGCCGATGAGCTCGCCGGCTTCCAGTTTGCCCAGGCCGGTTTGGCAGGCACTTAAGGTGACGAGATCCGCGTTCACTTCCAAACTAAAGATCTCTTTGACAGTGAGACGCCTGTTTTCCGGATTTTCTGATGCCAACCAGAGCGTCGACAGTAGTGGGTTGCCCTCATCGAATTCTCCATGAGCCGCTAAGTGGATGATGCCATATTGGGAAATATTCTTCACTACCCAATCCTTGGTGGCTTTCTTTCCGGTGAGGATATCCATATTGGGATAATTCCATTTAATGCTTTGGGCTTCTAATTCAGCCAGGGGAAGATCGTAGTTGAAATTTCCCAAATCTGGATTGCCAATCGCGAGGACTTTGTCATTTTTTACCGCTTGTCGTTTAGCAAATGTGAATTGAAAGACAGATGCTGAAGGGGCGTAAAAGAGAGGAACATCATCCACCAGATAGGCCGGACCGTGTTTAAGCGCCGCGAATGAGAGAAAGTGTAGAGGTCCATCAGGAATAATGCCTAAAAACTCCAAGTTGTTAATCTCTGGCGCGACTGGCTGAATGAGCGTGGTATAGAGTTTCTGTAGTTCTTCCTCAACCGGTTCGATATGTTGAACCAGTTGACGGTACCGGCTCACTAAATTGGTGAGTTCTTCCTCTTGTACCGTCACAGCTTTGAAGATTGTGTTTTCCCTCGTGATGAGCCATAAGTAGAGCTGGTCTTTTGTGATGAAATATGAGAGTAACCCAACTTTTGGAGACAAGAGTTGTTGGATGCCTTGTAGATCTAATGGATCGACTGAGACAAAGCTACTGAGGCTCGGATTCTGTTGTTTGACCTCGATAATCGCTTCTTCATACTGGGCTTTCGTGTTTCGATATCGTTCCGCTAAGTCAGCAGGAGCTTCCTCGTATGAACCAAGTTCGGATTTTAGGGAATCGAGCATAGAGGCCAGGCTGTCGATTCTTGTCCAAGTTGACTGATCCTCGTCGTTCTTAAATGTGAGTTTTTGATTGCCCAGTAGATCGATGAAGCTTCGGGAGCGAGAACGTTCTAAAAAATTAAAGGCTTCATCGGTGCGGTTCATGCTGATGAGCAGCGTAATAATGTCTCGGTAAAGATCAAGCTTGTTGTTCTGGAAACTGTTTCGAAGTTCATCGATCTTCAAGGCTGCCCGCATGCCTTCCACGACTTCGACGCCTTTGGTAAACCACGTTAAGGCCTCAGAACGTTTTCCCTGTTCGCGCAACAGCGTGGCTTTTCCCGATGCCGCCCGCCATTCCACTTCCTTGATGCCGTATTGCTGAGATAACGTATGCGCCCGTTCGTAATAATCAAGGGCTTGGTCAGGACGCGCAAGCGCTGTGTTGACATTTCCTAATTCTAATAAGGCTTTGACCCAATTGATAACATTGTGGATGTCGGCACTGATCTGTTCGGCTTTGAGAAAATGACCCTCAGCTTCCTCTAACCGTTCTAGGGCCAGTAAAGAAATGCCAATATTTCGATGGTCGTACCCTAATCCCCATTGGCTCTTGAGTGACTCGTCCAGGGTTTTGGCCTGTTGGAAATAGTCCAGGGCCGTGGTGTGGTCGCCCTGTTGCCTATAGATTAAGCCAAGGTTGTTCAATGATGAGGCTAGCTCGGTTTGGATGTTCGATTCCTGACTGAGTGTGACCGCATCATGTAAATGGAACAGTCCTTTATCGACGTCATTCAGGGTCCAGTAGATCAATCCCCGAGTGTTTTTCACCATAATCCGCAATTGCAGGTCATTGGCCTGTTCGGCGTGCTTATCAGCCTTGGATAATAATTGAAAGGCCGTTTGATAATTCCCTTGGAACCAGGCCACATTTGCGAGGTAGAGATCACCAGTCGCCAAGAGGATGGGATTGTCCAATTCTATCGCGATGGACTGGGCTTGCTTGTAGTGTTCCGCAGCCTGCTCAAAGAGGCCAACTTTTTCAAAGGTCAATCCCACTTCATACAGCACTTCGGCTTCTCCCTGAGGATCGCCCTCTTCTTGGTACATCTCCAACGAAGCCATGAAGCTTTCCCGGGCTTTCTCGTACCGCCCTAATCGAAGGTAATAAATACGGCCGATTCGCCGGTATTGAAAGGCAGTGTGACCCATTTCCCCGATTTCCTGATACAGGGAAAACGACTGGTGGAATTGTTCTAAGGCTTCCGTATAGGAGCCCATATTTTCGCGGACGATGCCTAATGTCGCGATGCCTTCTGCAAGGCGATCAAGTTCCTCGTCTTGTTGCCAGATGTGGTTGGCTTGCTCGAGGTGTTGCACGGCGGTGTCAAAATGTTCAAGGCGAGAATGGAGAATGCCCATACGATATTCTGCCTCGGCTCGTTCGCTCGCAGGGGTTTCCGGCGTCAATGAATCAAGCAATTTCTGTTGAAAGAACAGACCTTCTTCGTAATCGTTGACTTCAAAAGCGATTTCGACTGCCAGAGAGGTGAGTTGGGTGAAGTCTTGTTGTTGTTGGGCATGATCAATGAGTGCGAGGGCATGTTCAATATGCACTAAGGAGGCAGGGAAATCCTCACTTTCAAATGCCTGAATGGCGTCTGCCACTTCCTGGTCGTAGATAGATGAGGCGTATTCCTGGCGTTCGTCCGGTCCCATGCCTGCAAATCCGTAGTGCCGGAAAGGATATTTTTCCGTGTCCGATCCCCAGATATCTTTTGATGCGGCCACCATGGCTTCATCTGGAGGCAGCTTCTGGAGGTGCGTCAGATAGTTGTCCAAAAACTGAGTGGACGTTTTTGAATCGAGAGGTGTATGGCTGACGAGGACATGTGGAAAACCGGCACGTAGGAGAGAGGAAATCAGGACCCATGGGGAAGACGACGAGGATGGAATGCTGCCAAACAGGAGTATCGAATGATGTTGTGTGCCAGCAAAATCGAGCGCTGAGACAAATTCTCGGACGTCTTGCGTTTGCTGAACTTCAAAGGCGAATGTACGTGGAGGTTGGAGAAATGCGGCAATATTGGCTTGCGCGGCCAGCGGATGATCATGAGTCTTCACCCCGGTAAACTGTTGGAGCACAAACGGAATTTCACTCGCAGTCGAAGGGGGAGAGATCTGAAAGGTGCTCGGGCTGGTGATGTGAGAAAAAAAGAGGCTGCGCTGATGATATCCATTCAGAAAGTCATAGAAGTTGCTGACCCATGTCAGTGGTTTCTGATCAAGTGTTAGCGAAGAGAGGGACGTTTCCAGATCCTGGGGTATTGAGATATAGGCGGAGGCCGATTGACGTAATCGAAGGTGAAATTCTTCATCTCCAGCAATTCCGTCATTGGTGACAGCCAGAGCACTGTAGTGGAGCGTTTCACCGTTATGAATGAAGCCATGATAGCCTTGCTGGCCTTTGACAATTTTCAGGTAAGGGTGCTTCCCGTCGACACCTAAATAGAGCAGTTCCGCGGTCGGAGGATACGCCCAGAAAGATGCGGTGGCCCATGGATATTCTTCAAACAGCGCATACAGTGTGTCTTGAAGGGCAGCACCGAGTTCTTCAATAGCTGGGATATCTCCCTCGTTTCTGGCTTGCCGGAGATCCACAAGTAACGATTTCAATTCTGGTTCATAATCTCCTAGCCCTTTGAGGAAAAAGTCCTCGCCTAACTCTTCATACAGCGCACTTGTTTTTTGGCGAATGCTGAGTTGTTCGGCCACGGCGAAGGCCTCATCTGGTCGACCGTCTTTGATCAATTGGTCGACTGAGAGTTGGATCAGACGCTCGTATGCCGGCCAAGTATTGGTCAGCCCTGTTCGAGGGTCGGTCTGTGCTGGGAAGCGAAGCACCGTTTCAACAGATTGTTGAAGAGATTCTTTTCGTATGAGAGCGTCGGCAGTCTCTTCTGCTTGAGACAAATACCACAACCAGCTATTGGGTGATTGTTGCTCTTCCACTAGCGCAAGAAGGTCTTTCTGTATTTGACGATAGACCTGAGGCTGGTCCCCGGTTCGAGCTAATTCGGCTTGGTTGAGCTTTACCAGAAATTGAGCGGGGAGCCGTTCATCATTGGAGAATAAGTCTGGTTGTGACAGCAGGGATTCGGCTTTCTGATAATACGACCAGGGAAGAGTATTTTGGGTAAACCGCGCATGCATGCGTTGGACGGCTTCCTCCGGTTTGACGCGCGTGTTGAGCAAAGGGTCAGGGAGAAGCGAAAGGAGCAAGGCCGAGTTGGTGAGCGTGAAAAACAGATTGCGGTCTTCATAGCTCCGCTGCTGAAGGTCATGAATGCCGGAGGTGATCGCCTCAACGACGCTCTGTTCTGGTATGTGTCTTTGAAGGAGACCTTCTACGGCCAATTGAGAAAGATTATACGCATTCACACTGATCCCAAAAGGCAAATTCAATGTACGGGTGTAGTTCAAGGATTGACGAAAGGACTCCATCGCTTGTTCAGGTTCATCTAATTGATGTGAAAGGACTCCCAGCCGATTGAGGACAACGGCTTTTTCTGTGAGTGCTGCAGCATCTTGATTTGTCGGAGACGCCTGATTGAGGAGAGCCAGTTTTTTGCGATAATAATCTCGAGCCGGACCGGGTTCTTCTAATTGTTCATATGTGCTGGCGATGTAACTAAACATGAGTTTTTGTTCGCCCATCTGGTCGAACCCGCTGGCAGCTTGTGAACTGTCATCATTGAGGGCCACATTCACATTGAACAGGCCGGATCCTTTCGGGAGGGTTTTTTCATCGCTCGAGGCGAGATGATTCAAGCTGGTGAAATAACTTTCTAATGCTTGCTTTGATTTCTCACGTCCACCGGTTTCGCTCGCTCGGCTCAAGTTAAATAGATTGACCCCGATATTTCTCTGCAGCAGCGTGACATTCTGTTCCTGTCCTAATTCACGGTTTAGATCCAGGGCTTGAGTAAAGGCGGTGATGGCTTTGGCGAATTCTCCGTTGTCTTGATGGGACAATCCGATGCGTTCGAGAATTTCCGCTTGTAAGGATTGTTGTTCAGGAGGCACTCTTCGTAAGGCTAACTGATATTGCGTCACGGATTCCTCCGTGCGCCCAGATTTAAAGCAGGCCTCTCCATAATTTTTGCGATAGAGTAATTCAGTGATGGTCTCACCAGTTGGTGTGTACTGTTCTTCACGCTGGCGGTAATGGCGATAGGCTTCGCGGAAATTGGAGAGAGCTAGATAGGTGTTCCCTAAATTCAAGAGCAGCTGTGATTCCACATCGGGGAAGCGACTCGCATCATTAATCTCAAGGGCAATACGATATTCCTGCTCAGCTTTTTCCAGATACCCTGAGTTCCCGGAAATCCGTTCGGTTTGTTCGTAGGCCCACCCCAATGTCTGATGGACATATCCTATAGTTGGATCTTTTTCCTTGGTTCGCTGGAGCATTTTGATCACCAACGGTAAGTCGGGCGGCTCACTATAGGATAGGGCCAAGGCTTGTCCGTATTGATAGGGCGCGTGCGTCGGATGTGCCTTGACTAATTCGGTATACCAGGCTTGCACGGCTGGTGTGTCTTTGAGCATGGATTTCGTTTCAATATAGGCACGATGGGCTTCCACTGATTCGGGATATTCGTCGATGAGTCGCTTGAGAGATTTTGCTGCAATGCGAGTCTCTCCCACCTTCCTATCCTTGAGAGCTTTTTTCACCAATTGCAAAATGAGAAGTTGTTGAGTGCCCTTGAGTTCTTCGGTTTGATGCTCTCTGGATAATTGACTTAATGCGGCGTAAGTATCTGCCGCTTCTTGGTATCGCTCTGAACCCGAAAGAATTGTGGCCTTTTTTTGATAGGCTTGGATGATCAGTTTTTGAGGAAGTTCTGGTGCCGAGATGATGGACTCTAGGGTTTCCAGTGCGGACAATTGTTCGCCTTCTTCGTACTGGAGATCGGCAATAGTTAATCGTGTTGTGGCAATTAACACGACAAGATCGGGGTGGAGGGGAATGATCTTCTGCAACGAGGTCATGCGATCACGGACAGCTTTTCCTTCTTGGGAAAGAGTCATGACCTGTTGGATCGCACGCGTACCCCAGGAAGTACGTTCGCCAAATAGTCGAATCACATCGACAAACACGCGGATGACATTGGGAGCGTCGCCCAGAATTCGGTAAGCGTGGCCTCTGGTGAAGAGGCCCTTCGCTCGAATCTCATTGTCATGGATGTCATCGACTTTGACGAGGTACTCCAGAGCGGTGAGGGGATCGTTTGCAAAAAGGTAGAGCCGTCCTGCTTCAATCAATGCTTGACCGTATACCTCATTCAGGGTGCGGTGCTTCTCTCCGATAGTGAGGAGATCCGATACCCCAGTCGTGACGAGCCGTCGCCTCTCAGTCGAGCTGACGTTCTTCGCCTGCTGCCGGACGCGCAGAGTGATGGTCTGTATTCTGGCCAAGGCTCCGATCTGACCAGTTCTGTTGGTGTATGGCTCCAGAGCCTGTCGGGCACTACGGAAATTTCCCCTCTGTGTTTCTGTCTCCGCGAGGGAAAAATCAAATGCAGCTTGTGCCTCAGGAGATTGTTGGGACAACAGGTTGTGAGAAATATTGCTCAAGACCAGGAGTGCTTGGTCTAGTTGGCCATAATCCTGATACGAGGAGGCCAATGTCTTGGCATGCTCAAGGTCAGCATAGTCTTTGAGGAAGGCAGTAATGTTGATTCGGAAAATATTGCCGGCTTTGAGATCAGAGTAGTACAAGAAGTCCTTCGATACATTGGGGTAGGCATGAAATTGGTGTGCAGGTGTGAGCTGATAGAGGTTCTTGGATGTATCTGTCTGTGCGTCCAAAAGGCTCATCCACATCGATGATTCATCATCTATATCGATCAGTCCGTCGCTGTTGGTATCTCGTGCATATTGGCTGAAAAACACTGGGAGCTTTGTGGCGGCTTCAGATGCGTGTGGATTCAAAGCGGGCCAGAGATTGAGGACATCCTTATTCTGGTTGAGCGGACTTGAGCTGTTGTCTTGCAGATTCATGAGAGTCAGCCCTGTATCACTGGAAAATAGGAGCTGTCCACGATTTGAGGAAAAACTTGTGGCCTGGGGAATGACCAACTCTTCTGTTGGGTTAGAAAAGGATTTTCGGTAGATGGCTGATGTGCCTTGAAGCGGGTCTTTCTTTAGATAGAAAAATCCTTCTTCCTCTTGATCCCATTGAGGAGAGGTATCGCCGCTGGTGAGATCAGTGAGCTGTTGTTCTTCACGGGTAATGAGATCAAGAAGATACACATCACCACGGGGGTCGGATTTATGCGACACATACAAGAGTCGGGTGCCCGCCTTGTTCAAGGCTGGTTCCTGATCGTTGGCCGGATGAGTCGTCATTTGATGAGGAAGTGTGAGAGCGGAACTCTTGAGGGTTTTGACCCAGATATCGGCATTGCCGGATCGCATGGAAGTAAAAGCCATGGTCTGTCCATCGGCAGAGACGGATGGTTGATAATCCAGAGCAGGGTGGGTGGTGACAAGTTCCGGTGTCGAACCCAAAGCTTGTGTGGGTCCAAGTAGAAAAAGGCAGATATTGAGTATGATGAGGGAACGATGTCTAGGCATAGGCTGATGGCGTGATAGGCGTAGGTCTAGATGACATGTCATTGTTGTGTTTCTTTTGAAATCCAATTCCCGCTTTCTAGTTGAATGCGTTCGCCCTTGAGCGCCTTATCTCGGTTGAGTGCAGCAAACATATTGTGTACTCGTGGAAGATCTTTAGCAGAAAGAGTCTCGTTTGTGTCGATAATCCGGCTCATAATAGCCAGGCGGTCTTCATTTTCTTCTTGAATCAGATTGTCGACAAACGCACGATCATCAGGCTCAATTTTTTCTGGCTGCAAGAGCGTGATTCCACCTTCGTTGTTTTCCCCTATCATTCCTGCGGCTTTATAGCGATTGAGATCGTCTTTATTAAATGACACACGTTGGAGAGCTCGCACAACGTCTTTTTTCCCCGGAGGCAGCTCTTGGGTTTGCTTTAGCTTTCCTTGTGGATCGATATAGCGGACGGATGCGACCAGCATGACCTGTTGATTGAGTTCTTGATAGGTCCCGAGTACCTGGTTTTCCAAGGCCGTGCGTTCATCGACAACGGTGACACCGACTAATGGTCCTCCGCATGCCGAAAGAACAGAGAGAGTGAAGCCGATGAGGAGAACATGAAAAAGTTTCCAAGAGGCGATAATTGGTTCAGTTCGATGCATGATGACTATCATATCAAATGGTCCTATTGTACGAGTGGTGGATGAGCAGATGGAAACGGATGATGTCTTTATTTGAGTAGAAGATCTCCTTCTTCTGAGAAACTGTATGAGTCTGCGGCAATCATGTCCAATAGTGGAATCAACGTGTCCCAATTGGGAATGGCAGCTGTGAGTGCTTCGATGCTTTTCATTTTGGCGATAGGAACGCGGTCAAGTCTAAAAGTGGGGATCAGGCTCCCTTGAAAGTGAATCGTCAGATTCAATTGGCCTCTGGCTACTTCCACCATCACTCGAGAGGGATTTGCGAGTTTCAATTGAGCTTTGGCGTTGGAGAGTGTCGGATTGCTGCCTTCCGGGTCCAAAAACACCAGAAGGCGCTCTAACGCTTCTTTCCCGATATGCGTGATCTGGAGGTTGCATGCTAAACGACTCAAATCGACTGCGCCCGTGGCATCCTGCAGAAGGGTCGTGAGTTCCACCGTCGCGTCGATGTTGCTATCACCCTTAATCTTTGATTGCGTGGTGATGAGTTGATTGGCATCGAGATGCGCCACTTCAAACCGTGCGGATATCCTGAGGGGGCGTTCAGCGGCAATGATCACATTTCCTCCGATCCCTCCGCCGAGAAGGTTCATGACGAGATTTTGCATCTTGAGCGTGTGTTGCTCAAATGCCAAATGAGTCGAGAAGTTTTGAATGGTCAATGGTCCGAGATCTAGATGCTCAATAGTCAGAGTTTGGCCTTTTCGTGAAAGAGATTTGAGTTGAGCAATGCGGTCGGATGGTTGAAACCTTGCTTTCGTTGAAGATGTGGGCCCATCTGGTTTCCAGGCCAAAGATTTTCTGAATTGTATTCCACCGTTCATGTCTTGTACGACAGTGCCATCACGCGTGAGGGCGAGGGCTTTGGAGGCAATCTTCACGGAAGCATCAAGATTTCCCTGTTCTTGTTTGAGCATGGACATGGTGACGAGAGCCTTGCCAGTTCCCTGTATTCCCAAAGGTTGCAAAGCTTCTTGAAACGTTTCGATATCCAGCCCGAGGCGGGTTTGAAGCTGGGCAAAGAGTTTTGCCAATTGAGTGCCACGAGGCGTTGTGGACGACAGAAGCTCACGAAGTCCCACCACGCTGCCCTGGAGCGAAAGGTCCATGCCGTTGGACGTGATGTGGATCGGGTCAATGTGCACTTCATTGAAGTCGGGAGACACCATGCTGACGTGCAAAGATGTGTCGGATAGTTCGCTGATTGGCAGGGAATCCGGCAAGTGAATCTGATCAAGCGTGATATCAGTCGTGAGCTGAGTCTGAGGTGTGGCTTGTGGGGAGTAGCCCAACGTCAGATTGCCGTTTGTGCCTTGAATGTGATATCCCGCGATTGCCCCCTCGAGATTTCGCAAGCTGAGTGTTCCTTGTGCTTCCAATGGGAGCGTCAATTGTTTGAGATCATGAGCTTGAGGAATTTTCCCGGCAGTTCGCAAGGCAAAACTCACCCGTCCGTTTGGATGAATCTCTTCAATTCCCTTCATGAGTGGCCCTGCCAAATGTGGGAGAAGGTTGCCTATATGAAGAAGAGGAATTTGAAGATCCACATCGAATTGTTGATTAGCCTGTTTAAACTGACCCTTCGCTCTGACATCTAAGATCTCGTCGCTGGTCAGGCGTAAGTTCTCCAGTAAGAAATCTTTCTTTAACAGATCTTCCTTGGTTTCTGTCGACAGCCTGAGTGAAGGAAGCGTCGCTGTGACCGTGGGATCTTGGTATGTCATGTTGCTGAGTGTGAGTTGGAGCTGGTCGTGTGAGCGCAGGCTTGTGGGTTCATAGTTGGGCGAGAGATTGCCTTGAAAGGAAGACTTGAGAATGACATGGCTATTTCCAATTGCCATGCTTTCTACAGCACGAATTTTAGATAGATCAGCGGAAAATCCAACCGTTCCTTGGACGATGCCATTTTTTTCTTGATAGTCCGATGCTAGCAAGAAGGTGAGTTGGTTCATCATGCCTTCGGCCTTGTGGACGTCTGATCGTGCCTGTAGTGAGGCAAGTTTGATGGCCGCGGTGGCTTTTCCCCATTCTGGTCGGAAATCCGGATGAAGGCCTGCCGTGGCTTTCACAATAAGTGTATCCGGATCAGATCCTTTCTGAAGCTCGATGCCTTGAAGCAAGTCCTTGGGTAGCAGAGCGAGCAACGCGTTGATATTTGGCGACAGGCGGACTTCAAGAGAGCCATTCATTGTTTGTTTGGGGGCCGGATGTGGTTGCAATTCTCCTTTTACCTCTGCACGGCCATAGGCGCCTAGGTCCACATTCAGATTCTTAACCTTGGCCTGGCGGGTCCTATAATTTCCGCTGGTCTCAAGGTTGACATCAATTGGCAGCGAAAAAGATGTGCCGATGACATCTGGAGGAATGTTGGTCGTGCCGTTGACGTTGAGAGTTCCTGAAAACGGACCCGAAAGATGACCTTGGCCGACAAGCGCTACATCGAAGTTTTCAAGCCGATATGATTGGTACGCGAGATGTTCAAGTGTCACGTTTCCGGCAAGAGTCCCTTCGGTTGGCTCATTGTTTTGAATCTCAATACCTTTCGCGTGGATATCGAGAGACGTAGGGCCAATGTTCAGTGTGTGTGATGGGAGATCCACTTGGAGTATTTTGCCTTGAAGCCCCGCTTGGATGGTTCCTTGAAACTGTCCGTCAGAAAGAACGCCGTTGACAGAAACGCTGGGAGACAATGAGCCAACTATCGTCGCGGTGTCCCATTTAGGGGGGATAAATTCTTCTACCACCATCATGAGAGATTCGAGATTGAATTGGGTGTCTGTTAGGGAGAGATGAACCTTCTCCGGTGTGAGAAACTTACTCACCGTTCCAGAGAGAGTGAGACGCAAAGCAGGGTCAGAGATGATGGTCAATTCTTCAAGAGTAAGATGCTGTGCTGAAAGATCGAGTTGAGTCTCAAACATGAGCTCTACTGGCAATTGCATCTGCTTATCCTGGAATTCGACATCCAGCTGATTGATCGTGAGTTGACCTTTGAGATTGGCATTTTCAGGTGAAATCGCTCCAGTACTTTGAAAATTGATAGTTGATAAGGCGACTTGCAGATCAGGTGAAACGATGACATGCAGATCGCTATCACGAATGGCCAATGTCTCCAGGTCGATTGACAGAGGAAACGTGGGAAGAGCTTGCGGTTCTGTTGGAGGAGGCGAAATGGGTTCGTTAGAGGGATGACCTTGCCTGAGTTCAGGTAGATTCAAGGAAATATTGGCTTGTTCAATGGACACTTCATTGAGGGTGAAGGTGCCCTTCAGTAATCCAAGAAGCGAATAGTCGAGTGTGAGTCGGTCAAATGTGAAGGGCGGCTGATTGGTTGTATCGATTTCCAAGTCTTCGACTTGCAACCCTGTTAAGGCGTTAAACGACAAGGATTGAATCGTGACGGTGCCCTGAAGGAGTTCAGAAAGTCGAACTTCCAACTCTTGCCGAACCATGTTGGACGGGAACCAATAGGTTAATAACAAGGCAATAATGAAGACGAGAGTTGCGAAGCACATTGCCAATCCGATGGCCCACTTTAGGATTTTCCGTGATCGAGTGGGGTGGGGCTGTGATGGTGTTTCGGGTATGGTCTCGTCAGGAGTCATCGTGAGGCTGAACTCATCATCATCTTCAGGGAAATGTGCCGTGATACGGTTGTCCCAAATGGCGAGGGAACTTCATAAGGAGTCTAGTAGACTTGAGGGGGTAGGTAAAGAAATGATCGTGAGGAATGAACAACTGAGCAAAGCGAAAAGTAGAGAGGGAAGAAGACTCAGTAAGATTCGAACAGAAGGGGATGCTCTCTGTTTTCCACAATGAGCAGGAACAGAGAGCTCCAATTACGCGCCACGAATTTTTCTGTAACCGAAAAGAAGGATTAACGCTCCGCCAACCGCTGTCGCGAGGCTGCGAAGATCAAAACCTTGTACATCTCCGTACCCTAGCCAGGTACTAATGCCACCGCCAACCATAGCACCAGCAATGCCAATGAGGCTTGTGATAATAAATCCGCCAGGATCTTTGCCAGGATGGATAATTTTGGCAATTACACCGGCAATAAGACCGAAGACAATCCAGGATATGAGGCCCATGGTGCTGTGCCTCCCTATTATGAAAGGGTGGAGTTAGCTTTGTCCTGTATGCATAGATGATATAAACGCATCAGCCTGATTGATCGAGTTCTCCATTTCCTTGATGAGAGCGTTGATATTGCTTTCCACAGTACCCAACTCGCCTTTTAGCGATGTGATCGCTTGGGCGTTGAGATTATGTTTGAGAAATAAAACTTGATCTTTGAATTTGCCTAAGACGGGAGGCATTTTACGTTCTGCGCGTTTCATGGCTTTGATCAGTTTGGCATATTGCGTGCGCGTTTTTGTCAGCTTGGTTTGACTGCTTTTTCGTAAATTTGCGCTGGTATATTCTTTGAGCTCGACTTCCCATTCGGCGAAGAGCGCTTCTGATACATCTTCAACGGAGGCAATGCGATCACTGACTGCTTGAGCTTTTGCGTCGCTCATCTCATATTCGGCATTGAGCGTGTCGTATTTCTCCTGAAGCTTGCCCCCTTTGACATTGAGGACTGAGGTAAAGCGATCCAGTGCAGATTTGAACTGTTCCTTGGCTTCCTGTTGTGCGTCTCGAGCTTTTTCGACATCGCTGACCATCAAATCACGCTTGTGGTAGCCCATTTTCTCCATGCCCGCGTAGTACGCACTTTGACAGCCGAGAGAAATGAACAGACCGAAAACCAGGAGCCCGGTCATTGAAGCCATTCGCCATCGAGAAGCCTGAATTGGGTGTTGACGTGTAGTCATAGTCTTTCCTTTATTCATCAATAAGTCGTTGGGCTCCTGGTTGAGAATATTTCAAGCCTGCTTTCAACGTTCCATGTGCATAAAATGAAGAATCTTATGCAGATGGAGACAGGACCTTTTCTAAAAGACCTTTGATGCCGTCGCCGCCCTGACTTTGCGCAAACGACAAGACGACTGGAGCAAATTTCGCAATCATATCTGAGCTGAGACCGAGTTGAGAAAACCCGCTCGCTAAACTGGCTAAATTCCCTAATCCGCCCAACTTATCTCCTAATCCACCAGCACCCAGCGCCGCTGCTGCGCCGCCTAGTGCTCCCATTAAGCCACCGCCTGCAGAAGCCGCTGCGGTCTCCGTGGGTGCTGCGCCTAAGAGGGCACTCACTCCAGGGATCTTATCCGTGATCTGTTGGAAATCTCCGGCGCCTAATTTGTCCTTGGCTAAATTGAAGAGGAGTCCTGCGCCACCCTTGGCTTGATCTTCGTTGACGCCGAGTGAGCTGACGAGTTGTTGAATAAGTTCCATTGGGGTTCCTCCGATTCGAAGCGTGAATGAATACCGTCTATCAGGGCATCAATCCCAAATAGAGGGAATGGAGAGGGGGTGGAATAGCACCAACTGGAACAATGCTCTCATTGGTGCTTACATGAGGATACGAGATACGCGACGTGAAAGGAAAGTGGTTCAGGTGAAAAATGGCCATGAAAATGGAGAGGCTCACGATGAGATTCTTCTCATTCAATCTGCTATCCGGACCACTATTCCCAGGCAGGGGTGCGTTCCCCATCTGCCTGTTGCCAATGTGGCACCCACCCTAAACCAAGGAGTTCAACAGCGATATTGGATTTTTTAGGTCGTATTGTCACCGTCTCCAAAGTTTCGGATTTGGCCTGTAGTTGAGCGGCGAGGGCCTCGGCCTCTTGTGTAAAGTCAGTTTCAAGCTCAGCGAGCTGTTGCTTGAAGGCCTCGACATTTTCTCCTGCCCGTTCGATGTCTTGACTCTCTTTCCTTGATCGACTGATGCCACGGATGGTGCTCGCGGCTTTGCCCATGGAGGACCGGCTCACAGTCTTTTTCCCGAGAAAGGCAGAAAGCACCGTGGCGCCTAATGAAATAATTGTTTGGAATTTCTGTTGTGAGGCTTGTTCTTCCTCACGCTCCACAGCTTGCTCGGCACGACGGATCCGGTCTTCAATGCGGGCGATTTTTTTATCATATTTTTTCCGCAAGCTTTCGGTTTTTTCGTCGCGTGTTTCACGAGTGAGCTGCTGGATGCGAAGGCGAAAATGGCGCTCCGATTCTCCAGAATCAGAAGTCATTTTGAACGCAGGGCTCTTCCAGATATCAAGGGTATGGTTTCGGTACACCCAAGTTACGAAGTCCTTTTGCCATTTTTTGTAATTTTTGACCTGGTTCGCTGGCGCAGGCAATTTTCCAAAAATCCCTCCGTCTTCTTGTGTGCTCTCTAAATCGTCAGGGAGAAGGTCTGTGTTCAGCACTTCGTCCCATTCCACTGGTGTGGCGTCATTGGTTAAGGGAACAAGGACTGTCAGGTCTCGAGCTTCATCAATCTTTCGTCGCCCATCTAGAAAGTGGATATTGGCGGCGGCTAATAATTGTGGTTCATAAATTAGCTTCGAATCTGCAGGCTGTGAGCCACGAATTGGCACGAAATATTGCGGAATTTCTGGGGGAAGAACTGGTGAATGACTGTCAGTGGCCGAAGATATCCCCCGAGCCTTTTGAGATGATGCGACACCCGGAGCAGCCTGTAGGCCTCCGTCTTTCACCGGATCCATCAATGTTTTAATTTGTGTGCGCGTCAGCGGGCCCCGTAAATAGGACAACGCCCATCGCGTCTCAAAAATTTCCGGTCCATCATCATGCACGTTATTCATCAGAAAGACGCGGTTGCCAAGGCCAGAGATAATTTGTTCCATCTTCTGACGATTAAACTTCCCATCACTGTTAGCGGCCGCTCCTTCCAATCCATCCAATATACGAGCCATATCCCGTTCAGTTTGCAAGCGACCAATAAACCAAGTCCCGGTATTACCTAACCCTTTGTAATCCAAGTCCACGGGGTTTTGCGTGGCCAGCACTACGCCTAAGCCATAGGCACGGGCTTGCTTCAGCATGGTCAGCATCGGGGTTTTTGATGGAGGGTTTTTGGTCGGTGGGAAAAATCCGAACACTTCATCCATATAGAGGAGGGCGCGAAGACTGGTCGTGCCGGATTGTGTGCGCATCCAACTCACCATTTGCGTCAGAAGGAGACTCACAAAAAACATGCGTTCGGTATCATTTAAATGGGCAATAGAAAATATAGAGATGCGGGGTTTACCGCTTGGCGAATAC